>JAQGHS010000797.1:15000-26493 GCA_028291605.1 Planctomycetaceae bacterium
CGAATTCCTAAATTGGTGTTTTGGTCTTGAAAGTGGGCGTACTTGGATTCGAACCAAGGACCTCAGCTTTATCAGAGCTGCGCTCTAGCCAACTGAGCTATACGCCCTGACTCCCAAAAAAAAGAACTGCTACCGAGGGCAGCAGATCAGTCCGTTACCAATTGCTTTTTGTGTCGAAACTTAGTTGCTGCGGCCGACGTTTTAGCGTCGACTGCGAGGCTAATAATAGCCGCCCGACCTCCAGAGTCAACGGTCCGGTCAGAATTGTTTCTGAAAATGGACTGGAATGGTGATGTAAAGCGTTGTGACAGCATTGTTTACGAGTTTACGGAAAATCAAATAATGTGGCTTGGAGACAGTTTTGCAATGTGAATCGCAGCCTGTGCGGATGTTTCAAATCGTCTGAGTGTTAATTTTTGCCGGGAAGCAGGCACGCGGCCGTCGTTTCTTCTCCGGAAGGCCGTGAGACTGCCTGGACCCACGCCAGCGATTGACTGACATCATCCAAGTTGGGAATGGGGATCAGGCCACCGAGAATTCTGCGGGTAAAGTGGTCGAGCATCAGTTCGACCTCGGTACGCTCTGTCGACAAGCTTTCCTGATGGTGCGTGTTTCCCACACGCCATATGAGTTGGTCGGAGCCCGTGAGTGTGGCATGCCCGAGTGCGCAGTCGGCCTGGCACTGCAACGTCATATCGCTTTCGGTCGGTGTCAGCTGTGATCCGGGGATTCGCAGGCGAATTTCCGCTCGGCCGAGTTCACCGTCCGTGGCGGAGCGTTTGAAGATCAAGTCCACTTCGCGAATACGTGTGATCGTCGCCCGTTGCGAAGGTGCAGGCAATACGATCCGTGAGCTGATAGATTGCGGCTGCAGACCGATGACGCAACGGCACCAGTCGACCAATCCCACCAGCAGATCGAGTTCATTGGATTGTCCGGGAACCAGCGGATGTGCGGCTGCGGCAGTCGGCAGCGTGAGTTCCAGCCTCAACCGCCTGACGCGGCCGAGTGACGTGGCCAGCAGTTCCCGAAAACGGAGCGTCGCTGGCGTATACCTGCGACTGAGCTCGGGCATCAGGGAAATGCCGTGATTGGAGGCATCTTTCTGCAAGGCATGGATGTGCGACACATTGTCGCCCAGGCTCCCAGCGATGAAGACTGGCTTGAGATGCTGGCAGGCGAAGTGCAGTGGTATTTCGGCGTGCCAGTTCGCGTCAAACAGAAGCACCGCGTCCACGTCACGACGGGCGATCAAGGCAAACAAGCCGTCGACCCGATGCGCGTCCAATTCGAGCGCCACGGCTTCCGCACGTGTCTGCACCACATCGTAAACGGCAGTCGGCCGAATCCGATCTCGCAACTTGCGTAGAGCGGGATAGTACCGGCTTTCCCATGCCGGACCGAATCCTATGATCCCGACTTTGAGCATCACGGTGCCGTGAAAAGGTGACGAATCCAAGGGAGCAAAACGAGGTGTTAAACGGGCATTCCAAGGCGCGTTGACCTCTATCTTAAACGGCCGGCGCGAGAAATCCCAGCAGTATCCCCTCGTAGGATAGGCTTTCAGAGGAGTGGCCGTGTGCGGCCAGCTGTTTGTCGCACTTACTTCCGATACGTCACGGTCTTGACCTTCAAATCCATATTCCCGATGACGCGCAAGATCGGCAGAAAACTGGCAGTCGGAGCCGTCTCGTTATCCTGAAATCCCGTGTCCGCCAGCTTGATGTGGGTAGCGCCGATTCCCCCCTGCCCCAACGTTGCATCGAGCGGAATCCACTTGCCATTGAGGAACACTTCCGTCCACATGTGGCCCCCAAACGCTTCGAGACTCTCCGCATAGACAAACCCGACGACCACCCGTGACGGAATTTTTTTGACTCGGCACATGGCCGCCAAGAGGCAAGCGTGCTCCGTGCAGTCTCCCTCCATGCTTTCGGCCACCTCGGCAGCGGTTCCCAATGCCGTAGAAAAGTTCTTCTTTTTCAGGTTGTCGTGAACGTAACTCTCCATTTTGACCGCGATTTCCCACGGTGTCGTGAGGTCGCCGGCAGCCGCTTCGGCATGCTTGATGACGCGCTCATCATCGGATTGCAGATATCGATTGGGTGTCGAAAAATCGGCCGCTACGGTCTTGGCCGGTCCGGCTGGGGGGGCCGTCGGCCGGATCGAGGTGACTGTCAATTCAGCCGTCTCCGGGCCAGTCGACTTGATTGTCTGCGTATCTCCCGCGGGAATTTCCACCGCGGGATTGTGTCCTTTTACGGTGACCAAATACACGATTTCCTGAGTGTCATACGGCTTCTGAATCGGCGGCTGAATCTTGATCAGCGTCTCGATCGCAATGTCCATTTCCGCGCCCGTGATCTCCTTGAGAGCCTCCTCACGCGACACGCGATAAGTCGACATGTCGCTGCCAAAGAATCCACCCGTCGACGACTTCAAGGTATGCCCCTCGTCGTCGACCCAGGTCTTGGTGACGAATCCCGGCAGTACGGACTGCGTAATATCCACCCGCTTCAGTTTGTGTTTCTTGCCGTCCAATAACGTCGTTTCATCAGCATCCTTGCCCGTAATGGTGATGGTTGCGATCTGATTCATTTCCGGCAGAAAGACCTTGAATTGCAGCTTCTCGCCGGTCTTCAGCGGCTTCTCCTGCAACAGGCGATCCTGGTAGGCCGGAGACTTGTTTTCCTTGTCCCAGGTGATCGATTTCTTGCTGGTTTTTCCCGCATTCGCAATCGACAATTCGAGCTTGTCGCCGTTGACCAGGCCGGTGGTGCGAGTGAACGAAGCCGGGGGATTCTCGTTCTTGAATTCGACTGACACCAGTTGTCCGTCGAGTGTTTCCTCGGTGGACAAAGTCAGCTTCATCTTGAGTTCCTGTCCGAACCGCTTGATGAGCATCATCGTTTCGCTTTCCGAGCGAATCAGCTCACGGCCGTCACGCTTGATATTGAGCGTGTTCGACCGCGAATAACCGACACGGGTCTTGCCCATGTAGATGACGTTCCACTCCTCATCGGCCGGCGTTTTGGCAGCGGCAGCGGGCTTGGTCTGGGCGAGTGCGGGGCGAGGAAATACAGCGTCGGACAACAGCCAGCCACCAGCGAGAATGGCCAGACAGAACAAACGGCGGGTACCAGTCACAGCCGGCTCCTTCGTGAGCAAAGTGGAGAGATTGATCGCTCAACTTTACCGGAGCCACAACGCGAAGTCACGGGATCTCCCGTAGGATAGGCAGGATGCCTATCCTAACTCCGCCTCCAGATTACCCGCAGCATGCGGATGAGCCTTCTCATACGTATCGCGCAGCCGCTTCGTGCTGACGTGCGTATAAATCTGGGTCGTCGTCAGGCTCTTATGCCCGAGAAGTTCCTGGACACTTCGCAAGTCGGCTCCGCCATCCAGCAAATGGGTGGCGAACGTATGCCGCAACGTATGGGGAGTCGTAATCTTCTCCAGCCCGGTTTGCAGCAGGTATTTCTCGAGCATCCGCCCAATGCTCCGCGTGGTAATACGAGTCCCGTTTTTGTTGAGGAACATCGCATCCCGATGAGCCGGATTCGCGTTATCCGTCGGCTCGCGAACCTCCAGCCACCGCGCCAGCGCCTTCGAAGCATGCCGCCCGATCGGAGCGATCCGCTCCTTGCGACCCTTCCCCAGCACCTTGATGACATCCGCATCGCGGTTCCAGTCCGCGATATTTAGCCCCACCAATTCCGCGACACGCAAGCCGGCGGAATACAGCGTCTCCAGGATCGCCCGGTCGCGAAGCCCCAGCGGCTCCATGGGATTCGGTGCCTCGAGCAATGTGATGATCTGCTCGGCAGTCAGAAAATGCGGCAGCTTGCGGCCAGCCCGAGGTGTCCGCAGGGCCTTGGCGGGATTGGCTTGCACGAGTTGCTCGCGGCAGCAGAATCGAAAAAACGTCCGCAGGCACGCCAGCCGCCGGGCAATCGTGGTCTTCGAGTACTCGCACTCATGCAAGTAGGCCACAAACCCGCGTAGCGTGGTGATGGTCAGCTCGTCCAGCGACGAAACTGGGCCGACTCGGTCGACCAGGTAGTCTAGAAAGCTCGCGAGATCCTCGCTGTACGACTTGATCGTCAGCGGCGACGAGTTGCGTTCGATCTTGAGGTATCTCAAAAACCGATCAAACGCGTCGGACAGAGCCCGTCCGACAGTAGGTTGACTCTCCGAGTCGGGTGCTTTCTGTATCATCAGCCCCGCCTCTCCATTCCCGTCCCAGGCGAGCCGGGCGGCGTAAGCCCCGGGATTCTTCGTCGTAGGATGGGCACTCTTGCCCGTCTCATTTTGATATTGTGAGTTGGATTGCCAGACGAAGTTCGCGGGTTACCGCGAAGACGGGCAAGAATGCCCATCCTACAGGGCCTGTCCGCTCACAGACAGGCCCTCACTCCGGCAGCGTTTCGCGGAGCGACAGCCGTGATTCGGCCTGATGTTCGCGTTGGAGCCGGCGGACTTTCTGGCTGAGGACGGCGGCATCGTACCAGGAAAAGCTGAGGTCCTTATCCGCCGCATAGCGACCGAACGTCTGCAGCAGAGTCGCGGCGCTGTCGTCGTCATACAAGAAGACGTAGCGTTCCCCTTCCTTGACGAGAGCCAGCACATTCACGCCACGATCCATGGGTTCACCCTCGACAAAAGGCCGTAGTCGAACAGTACTCCCTAAGATCGGATTCCCAGCGGTCGGTTATCGAGAATTCTCGTGCTGCAGGTCACGGAATGGCGGAACTTCAGATTGGATAAGGCCTTAAGAAGCGAAAAAACCGCAACCCCGCAGCCCAACTCGTGAGCGGCACGGCGCTAGCCGCCGGTTCTGTTGGATTGGACGTCGTACCGAAGAGAACCGGTGGCTAGCGCCATTTCGCTCACAAACGACAGTCAAGAACGGCAGCCGTCCTATCGCCCAACTCATCAGATTCAGATGTTCCCTTTGTTCCCTTTGACTTCTTCGTTCCCTTTGCCGGTCTACCGATGAAAACCGCAACCCGTTTGTAGCCTGACTCTCCGAGTCGGGACATCCCCGACCGGAAAGCACCCGACTCAGAGAGTCAGGCTACAGGCAAGAAGCAGCCAGCCGATCTCGCTCGACTTGTCAGATTCGGGTGTTCCCTTTGTTCCCTTTGACTTCTTTGTTCCCTTTGCCGGGCTACCAATGAAAACCGCAGCCTCAATCCATATTGAGGCTGCGGTTGCGCAATTGTTCCTGACCCGTTGAGGTCTCTGAGTCGCGATCAAACCGACTAGAACGCACTTTCGTTCACAGGAGTCTGGCGGTATCGGACGCCGGTCGGTGTCAGCAGCGAAGCATAAACGCCGCCATTGATATCTTGGGAGATGAAACCCACATGACCATCACAATATACGGCATTCACGCCACCCGGATGCAATGACGACGGTGACGGAGACTGACCTGACAGCGTGCCACGGTTGGAATTGACCTTGAAGCCCAACGGTGTGGGGCTAGCCACAAGGTCCAATTGATTGGCAGTTCCCGAGATCGCAGTCGAGCGGCCGACGACGAAACCAATGTCAGTCGGCAAGGGGGAAGCCTTCAGGATAGTCGTGTTCAGATTCTCTGAAAACATCAACGTCTGGCCGGTACCGTCACCAGTGCTGATCGCGTCCAACGACATCCGCCAGTTGTCATCGACGTCGGCATTGCCGTTGTCGTCGGTGTCCGCATCCCAGAACACACCTGTCGCACGAGCAATCGCCTTATCCGCCGCGGTGAGCCCCGATGCTCCATCATACATATCGTAATTGTCCGCACCGTGCTGCCCGGTGGCCGGGGTCAGGGTTACGATTCCGGTAGCACCCGCCACATATTCGCCGTAGCCACAGTTAGCGACATACGTATTACCACCCGCCTGGCGGAAGTGATTCGAATCATTCGGGCAGGTGAAGGCCTTGTAAGTACCAGCTAGGACAGCAGTTAGTGCTGCATTGGCATTCATGAGAGAGGTTTGCTGGGTGATGTATTCAATCGCCCCGGCATTGTCCAGGTAAGGCATCAGAGCAATGTGGAAGGGGACGTAGGTGCCGTTCGTCAAGCCGGGACCGACATCGCGCAAGTACGGCAGTTGACCGTTACGAGACGTCGCGAAACCGGTGGTGGCCAACGCCAATTGCTTCAGGCTATTGGCACATTCCAGGCGCCGAGCGGACTCGCGGGCACTCTGGACGGCGGGCAGAACGAGTGACATCAGCGTCGCGATGATTGAGATCACGACGAGTAATTCGATGAGCGTAAATCCTCGGCGGGCGGGCAGAGGTCTGCGAACAGACAGCCTTTTCATGTTTCAGACTCCAGAACAAGTGACAGGAACAAACAATATGCGCTAACAACCAGCGAGGACATCTCGCAGGCAACGGTCAAACTGAGGGGAACATCGATTGAGGATCAGGAGAGAAACCCCGAATCCCGGTTAACGGATTAGCTGGTGAGCAGGAGACAGAGTATCGCGATGCACACCTCCTTCTATTATGGTAAGCAACTCTCGTGCGGTAAACAAAAAATCCGTGAAATGCGTGTTTTTGAGCCTTTTGCGACCAATCCGGGCGAAAGAAACCTAAGTGTTGAGTTCGATCTGCCGCAAATTGCGCTGTGTGTCTAATTTAGCGTATCGTTTTGCGGTACTTGATAAATTGCTGGAAGTCGAACTGGCCAGTAAGTTTATCAAGACCTTGTTCAGGTAAGGATCGATCGACCACAAAAAAGCCCCGGAATGTGGGTACTCCCGTGCCGTTGAGCGGCCCCCCAATTTGGACATCGTTGTTCGCCAGTTGCACTGCTTCGAATAAGCCCACCGACACCCAAACCGAGAACACGTTGCTACGCGTCGTCGAGTTATTCGACACCTTCCGCAGCAGCCTATGTCGAGTGTGCAAATCGACCGTGTCCGTCGCAGCATTCAAATTGCGACTTGCCTCGAAAACTCCACGGCGACTAACGGCGGTGCCATCTCGTACCATTCCACGGAGCAGAGTATATTCGATACTTGTAGGTCCAGAATCTGAATAGGTCGGGCTGCGATACGGACGTGAATGTGCCATACCGGGCAGATAGAGCTGAGTAATAGGATCCTGTTGATCGCGGGCCGCCAAGAACTCGGCCCACCAATCGCGTTGAGCACCCGTGTAATCTGAAGCAAGGTCTAGCGCCATCGTACGCGGATCCTGCGAATTGAAGTACGGATTCAGATGTCCGATCAATGTGTTGGGAGTTGATGCGTCCAAGGCGCCATTCGCGAATTGCGTGGAAGCATCGTCGACAAGACCATTGAATACACCGCGGTCCCTCATCGTATTGAGATTGATCATACCGGGAGTCCGCAAAGCGTATGGAGCCCGAACCACAGATGTTTGCGAATGCGTCGGAACTCCGATTAGACCCAGCAATCGATACCACCGATTCTGGATGTTTGCCGAGTCGATCGTTCGCAGAAAACGCTCTTGAGCAAAATTCGGTGTAGTGCCCCAATTCGTATTCGTTGTCCAGTCGATTCCGAGGCCGAATTGCTTCGTAAAATTCGTCGGACCGAATAACGGCAATGTCAGCAGATCCATCGCTGATGTGTATGGGCGATTAAAATGTGGCTGCCAGTTAGAAAATGCGGACGTCGTATTGGAGTTGACATCTTTGCCGACCGAGTTCGCAATATAAGGTGTTGCTGCAATAGGTACATTATTCCCCTCGCTAGTTCGAGAGAACGGTTGAGCACGCTCCTTGCTGATCAGGTTTGGCAAAACCATCGATTGCAGCATGGCCCCGGTCATTCCAGCGGTGATGCTGAACTCTTTCACTGGTGCGTCCATCCGGTCAACTTCGATCCAGGGATTGTCTGTCGTTGAAGCCAATGATGAACGAGTGAGGTGCAGTCGTCGCTCGATGGCAAACCGAACGACCGTTCCTCCTCCACCCGAATTGACAAAATCGCCCGTCGGGGTGACGGTGACCGAAGTGCTGTCGTTGTAAAGGTCAAATTTTCCCGCACTCGAAGCATGTACGAGATCCAAATCGAATTGTGTGCCGGGATCAGCAATTGCGTCCGTGGCCACCACCGCACTTGGGGTCGGAACTATTGTTGATGAAATTGCGGCCGGAACAATGGCCTCAAAAGAGTAGCTACCGGCCGTCTCTGCCTCATGATTGATATTCACACGGAAATTGCTGGGGCGAGCGTTGCCATCTTTGTCGAGATCAGACCCCGTCCGGCTGCCGATCAGAAAATTGTTTCCGTGCCCGATTAATCCCGACTTAAAAGTCAGATAGCGTTCCGGGCTGGGGATCGTGGGGGCTAGTGGCGGCTGTTGGTCAAGCGCTTGGTCAATAACCCTGATCCGCCACGACTTCGCGGTCAGATCGACATCAAACGGAGAGGCATTTCGCAATTCAATTGCCGTGTACCAGCGCTCGGTCGTGTCGTTAAATGTCGTGGCTCCGACTTGATCAGACACAAGTTGTGGGGTGTGTATTACCAAACCTTCAGATAGCGTCAGTGACTGAGTTTCGACTCCATAGACGACCCCTCGATCATTTCCACCAATTGCGCCGCCAACATTGTCGTCACCCGTCTGATAAGGATCGTCACCCAAATTCCACCCGTCGCCTAAATCGCGGTCGTACTCGAACATCGTAATGTTGTCGTCCACGTCTAGAGCGTCAACATAGTTCACTGCAAATTGAGCCATCTCTTTAAGCTGGGAATCCGAGTACAGCCCGCGAGCGGCATTCGAGTCGGGCGTGGGAGTGGCGCCGACGGGTTGGGCATCTTGATAGATTGCTGAATCGCTTCCGCCGCCAAGAATATAAAGCAGACAATAGATGTCGCGTGCCAGCAATTGCCGATCGTGACGAGCCCACCATTCCTGGGCGGTCAGATCGCCTGGAGTGGGTGGATACGCAGTCGGGCCAAGCGTGTAGGTGGAATACACATCATTAGCTCCCGGATCGTTAGGATGGTAGGTGAGATCCCGAAGATAAGTCTGGCCCGCAAGTGGATTGCCGGGGTTGGTCGTCCAGACCAGTTTGTTCATATTGAGCCGGAAGCCCGATGCGGAATTGAGTTGTTTGGAGCCATATTCAACTTTCAAATACTGCCGGAGTGGCAATCGAATGGGCTCGGCAGCAGAAGAGCAATTTGAAGACAAAGCCGCCGGCGGGAATTCGAATATGCCATCACTGTCCAGGTCCGCATTGACTTCGTTGACTCGACGAGCGTTTGCCCCCAGGCCGAATTGCAAGCGATCCATGCTCATTACCGTGTACTGCTTGCGAATCGTTTCGGACAACTTATTGTCTGCAAAGTTAAAATGGGCCAAACTTCGCAGCCGTGAACTGGAAGATGTTGCGTTATAGTCCGTGTTCGATCCGTGCAGACCAAACATTTCTTCAACACCGAACATCGAGTCCCTGGAATTAATTGCTGCTGGTGGCAGCGCTGCCGTGTCAACAATCTCCTCATCTTCTTCGTCGGTCATTGTCGTAAGTTGATTAAGAAACGAACTGCCCGCATTTGCTACGATATAGCTCGTGCTGCTACCGCCACTGCTGTATTGCAAGTTGTGGTAGCCGTTATACGCTGGCCACCGACAGGGATTGTTCGCATTGTCGGCCCGACCCAATAACATCTGCGTTACCGCACTACCAGCGCCCACCGTATAGGAGCTGCCCAGTCCCAGATAATCAATCGGATGGACCATGGCCGCAGTTGCATACGTGTCGTTGTCGTCGTCGAATCCCATTGCACCTGGAAGCGGAATCGCGCCCGGTGCGATCGTGGTCAGCGATCCACCCACAGGCGCAATTGTGCCGCTCAAGAGGGACGTTTCACCCCGTCGCCCCGGGAAAAAACCAGAAGCGGCATAATAATTTCCGTCTACTGAATACGTTCCAGGCCCAGGATTCTTCCCCGGGGCAAAGTCGACGCGGCCGGTAAGCAAGCTCAAAAAGTCCATATTGGCTGTGTCGAGACGCGAGATGTTGGTAGCGGGGTATGCCATCGCTCCGCTCGGCAATTGCCAGAACACTCGCATCTGAGTCAACGCCGCGTCACGTTCGGCAATTGAATTAAAATAGACTGGATTCGAAGATGGGTCGACACTGCCATCGGCGAACAATCCCCACAACGGATTGATTTCAGTCCGTGACTGACCCATATTCGAGCGATGGATATAGTTGGTATATGTGCCGGGATAGGCAATTGGCGGACTGGTGGGATTGCCCGAGCCGGGTGGAACCCAGGCCACAGTGTTTCCGCTGGCGTTCAGATTAATCAAGCCATCCGAATCGACGACGGTGAACGAGAACAGGGGCACGAAAGATCTGCCATCGGCCAGATCTTGAATGGGGTAGTCTAGATCCAGCCAGACTCCCTCTCGAGTGCCATCTCCGTCTCCGTCCACGTCCCAGTTGTAGAAATAGCTCGGCGAAGCGCCAGGGGGGCCCGATAGGTCCCAGACGCCCTGGCTGATAGCGGAACCGCCACCAGGATTGGCGGAGAAGGGAAATGCAGTCACTGTGTGTCCCGCAACTGTCGGATGCGAGATCGACGCATTTAAGAATCGGCTCGACCCGTTCGGGCATTTGTTATCGGGGTGAGGTCGAAATAGTCGTGGTCCATTGCCGTTCCCAAGCGTCGTCATCGCGCCTACGCCGCCTCTGAGATATTGCGGTCGATGAAACGTAGGGATGATCACACGATGGTCATTGGCGGGGCCGAAACCTGACGCGTTGTCCGTACCGCTTCCGATGTATGCCAAGTAGGGACTATTGATGTCGGGGGCCGTAAAACCTGTATCGGGAGCAGGTAGCATGGGCACCGTTGGAGACGCTCCCCCATTGGCACTGGCAGAGAAGTTGATCTGCGACAGGAGTGCCGGGTTATCGGGCGTGCCGTCCTGATCCTGGTCGACATAGGGATAACCATATGCGCCCGCGAGTGTTCCCATCGCAGTTGTGTCAGTAGCCAGATTAATGCCCAAGCCATTGTAGACTGAAGTGTCACTACCGATCACGCCTGCCAGCAGCGAATGTCGGCCTGGCAGTTCGATTTGCAGCGGATTCGGTCCGAGCTGTGCCACGATTGAACCCGGCGCTGCGCGCCCCCCTTGCAGCGCACTCATGGTAAAGCTGCTGTTAGGGCCAATAATCAATTGCTCTAACCCGAATTCGAATAACTCGTCGGCCGACAGCTTAAGTGGATTTCCCACGTCGGCTGCGTCTGCGTAGTACTCTGCGCTGCTATTCTCTTGCGACGCAAACGTGTAGAACGCAATTCCTGCAAGGAGTAACAACGACAACAGGCCAATGACCACAAGAAGTACCGATCCTCGGCGATCGTTGTCCATTTGCGATTGCGGAGAGCAAGGCAGATGGAGACCTTGTGACGCTGATTTGTTTGTGTATTTCGATTTCATGGCAATTGGGTCTCCATTTGAGCCTGAGGCCGTGGCCCGACCGGCACA
>JAQGHS010000905.1 GCA_028291605.1 Planctomycetaceae bacterium
TCATAGCTGAATTCGACCAGGCGGTAAGTGCTGCGGGTCGCCGGCGGCACGAAGCAGATCAATGCCCAGACGACAGCGGCCACGGGGACAAGTCGCCAGGAGATTTCCCGGGGATTGAGGAACCGGGTCATCGCAACGCGGAATTGGAATGCCCATGTCCGGCCCCAGTCGGGACGATTCACTTCTCGTACGGCGGCGGCCACGATGGCCAGCAACCAGACGTCGAGGTATCTCAGGTTCCGAATCAGATCGATCTGAAATGGCAGTCGTCCCATGCGGCTCGAGACGATCACGTCCAAAGTTGGAATCACGCAGGTCACGATCACATAGCCCAAGGTCATTCCGACGCTGACTCGTGTGGCCAGAGTGCCACGTCGGTAGCGACAGAGCAGAACCAGTGCTGCAATTCCCATCCAATACCGTGGGTTGCAGGCCAGATACAGACCCAGATCCCGATAGAACACCAGCGGTTCCAGATATCCTGGAGCGAAGCGTTCGCGAGCGATTTCGAAAGCTTGGGCCGTCACAGCCGCATCGGGGACCACGGTCCCAGAATACTTGCCCGCATAGACCATGACATAGGGGAACATGATGACGATTGCCGCAGCTCCACCCAGCGTGCCCCAGGCGAGCCGGGTCCACCATTTGCCTGGGCCTCCAAATACAAGGCCCATTAAAATGGCGCCGGTGAGGGCGGGGGAACTGACCGGATGGACGTAAAACAACAACCCGGAAGCCGCGGCGGGCAGCCACCACAACTGCGGGCGAGACAGCAATCGCAACGCCAGCACAGCCACCCAGGGCAGGAACGCTCCGTAGACGGTGCGCGGTAGGACCAGCATCGGCCCCCAGTTTTCATTGGGGGGATAGTGGGCCTTCAGGAACCACAGTCCCAAGGTCGCGACGAAGGCAAACATCGCCGAACGCGAGATGATCCGAAACAGGTGGTAATAGCCGAACAGCCCGGCCAGGCTGCTGATAAGGACCAGGAACGCACGGCTCGTCGAGTAATGGAAACCCATCCATCCAAAAGCCTGCACCACTTTGACATACAGCGGCGTGTACCATTTGAAATTGCGAGTGTCCGACAGGACCGCATCGCCAGCCATTTCCTCGGGCGAGTCTAAGGCCGCGGCAAAGCTGTTGATATTCGCCGGATCGCCGCTCATGTGGGCCACGGGATGACCAGGAAAGAAGACCAATACCGAGGCCAGGCTGATCAGTACGAAGACCATCGATCGGGCTTCGTCCCAATGGGCGGCGGCACGTAACTCTGGTCGAACACTGTAGATTCTGGCGTTTTGCCGGCAAATGAAGGCGAGCAAACCGCAGATCAAAGTGGCGAGCGACCAACTGTAAAACGTCGACCGCGAGCCGATTTTCTCGACCCGCAGCACCAGGTCGTCCCCAATGGTTTCGTAGGTTGCCCGGTCGATGGCAAAGCGACAGTCTCCTTCGCGGTGCCAGAGGACTCCCTTGGAATTCAAGCTGAGCGACGATTCCAGCAGCAGCGGGGGGGCGAGTGCTTCGCCGGTCTGGCGGTCGGCCAGCCAGGCACGGGGCGGTTCGCCGTCCCAACGCAGGCGATATTTGGGCAAGCCGGCGCGGAATTGACCGCAAATGCCTTCAGGCCGAATCGTTACGTCAGCCTGAGAGACCGGGACGTCGATCAGACTGACGTGTCGCAACGCTCGAAATTCGACGGCTGCCAGCACTCCGCAGACTAGTGCCACGCCTGCAATCAGGACCGACAACCAGCGAAGGCGATGGGGCAACTGTGTGTTACGAGCTGCTTCAGGCATGAATTTCGTCCATGAAAACATAGCCTCAACTTCCAGTTGAGACTCAAACGGCGCAAATTAAGACTGCGGGATCGCTCGAGATTCTAATCTGCCTGATCAAACCTGCAAACACCAAAAATTTGCGAGTTACGTCGACCTGATCGTAGCCTGACTCTCCGGAGTCGGGCGGAACGATCAAGGAATGCGCCCGACTCTGGAGAGTCAGGCCATTAGGCGTCGTAATACATCGCAAACTCGTACGGATGGGGCCGAGCTCGCAGGGCTTCGACTTCGTTCGCCGTTTTGTACCAGATCCAGGTATCGATGACGTCTTCGGTAAAGACATCGCCGCGTAAGAGAAAATCGTGGTCTTTGCGTAAAGCGGCGAGCGACTCTTCCAGCGAGGCGGGAGTCTTGGGAACGGTGGTCAGTTCTTCGGGTTTGAGATCGTAGATGTCCTTGTCGAGCGGTGCGCCCGGGTCGATCTTGTTTTGGATTCCGTCCAAGGCCGCCATCAACATCGAGGCCATCGCCAGATAGCCGTTCGCCGAAGGGTCTGGACAGCGGAATTCAATTCGCTTCGATTGCGGATTGGAGCTGTAAACGGGGATGCGAATGGCGGCCGAACGGTTCCGGCTGCTGTAGGCAAGGTTAATCGGGGCTTCGAATCCCGGCACAAGTCGCTTATAGCTGTTGGTGGTCGGACAGCAGAACGCCATCAGTGCGGGGGCGTGCTTCAGGATGCCTCCCATGGCGTACATGGCCATCGGGCTGAGTCCCGCATAGCCTGACCCCGCAAACAGCGGCTGGTTGTTTTTCCACAAGGAAAAATGCATGTGCAGGCCCGAGCCGTTGTCTCCATAGAGGGGCTTAGGCATGAAGGTCGCCGTCTTGCCGAACCGAGCTGCGACGTTACGAATTACGTATTTGCACAGCAGTAGATGATCGGCCATCTTCAGCAGGGGCTGATATTTCATGTCGATTTCGCACTGACCGCCGGTGGCGACTTCGCGGTGCTGAGCTTCGACTTCCACTCCGCATTCCATCAGACGCAACATGATCTCGGTCCGCAGATCCTGCAGCGTGTCCATCGGTGGCAGGTTGAAATAGCCCTCTTTCACACGGATCTTGTGGCCCCGGTTGCCGGTTCCTTCGGAGCGACCGCGGTTCCAGATCCCTTCGCTGCTATCGACGTGATAGTACGATTCGTGTTCGTTTTGGTCGAAGCGGACTTCGTCGAAGACAAAGAATTCGGTCTCCGGGCCCATCATCGCGATGTCGGCGATCCCGGTGGACTTCATGTAGTTCTGAGCTTTGCGGGCCACATTCCGCGGATCCTTGGCATAGTCCTCACGCGTCAGCGGATCGAGAATGTTGCACGTCAATGCCAGCGTGTTCTTCATGAACGGATCAATGAAGGCCGTTTCTGCCTGCGGCACGACCAGCATGTCGCTTTCATTGATGGCCTGCCACCCGCGAATCGACGAGCCGTCGAACCCCAGGCCATCCTCGAAGGTGGCGGTGGTCAGAGCGGCTTGCGGAATCGTGAAGTGCTTCTGGGTTCCTGGGAAATCCATGAAACGCAAATCGACCGCTTGAATTTCCCGTTCGCGACACAGGGCGAGGACTTCCCGAGGTGTCATTCAGCATTCCTTAAGCAAACAAGTCAAAGTGAGCGTATCTGAAGATCTTCATTGATCCCGTCAGCAATCCTGTAGGCCGGACAGTCCAGTCCGGCTTGCGAACTACGGACCATGCTGTGCATTCTACGGGCAGAGATTGACGTCTAGCGTCCAATTGAAGAGCACATCCCGTGCCTTAAATCGAACTTAGCTGTGTGGCGTAACTATTGCGATGGATTGATATTACACCGATCATCCAGGAAATCGCAACTGCGAACAACCGAAGCTGCTGCGGAATTGGCAGGCACGTTGCATAAGGATTCAGCATTGCTGCACAATTCTCGTAACCGTTGAATGTGGACATCAATTGGATGTAGAACCGTCAATTGGTTCAGATCAACAGCGACATCGCCAGCCAGGTGCAACGGTGGTTTGCACACGTCAGGCCAAGGTGTTGCGGGACACTCATCTCCAGGAAATGACTTATGAAACTGCATCTTTCGGTGTGCTGTTTGGCCGGGGTATTACTCTTCGGATTT
>JAQGHS010000921.1 GCA_028291605.1 Planctomycetaceae bacterium
TTCTTCACGGACCCGGTTCAGGATGCGCGAAGCATTCACGTACACAGAGTTGACTGATACTCCCACTTCCGAGGCAATTTCCGCAGCCGGTCGTCCCGCCAGGATTCGAGACTCAAAGCAGGCCCAGGTGACGGGGTGAGCGGTGGCTCGGACACGCTCGAGCACGACCTCCACAGTGCGGCGCCGATACAGACTATTCCATTCGCTGTCGGAATCACCGTCGTTCGCAGGCTGATGCAGTTCGACCCAGCCGCGTTCCGCCCGTCCGCGGGTGGAGTCACGACGGCCCCAATCGGCGAGAGCGTTGGCAGTGACGCGCCACAGCCAGGTACGAAACCGCCCCCGTTGCGCGTCGAATTCAAATTGGGCCAAGGCCGGCACCAATCGCGAGAAGACATCCTGGATGATATCCGCGGCATCATGTTCAGTGATTCCACGCTTGCGGACGTAGGCCAGCAGGAGCGGGTGGTACGTGGCAAAGAACTCATCCCAAGCAGAGGAATCTGCGTTGTTACGCACGCGCTGAATCAGTGATATGCGGGTTTCAATCATAAATTCTGAATCATCAACATGACGCGCGGCAATGAGGGCAATAACACTCATTACTTCGATGGGCGAACTGGTTCCACCACGGTCCCCTCGGGGATGTCGTCGCCGGGATGGACGACAACCGTTTCGCCGTCCTGTAGTCCCGCCAGCACCTGGACCTCAGCGCCATAGTCGCGTCCCAGTTCCACGTCCCGGTAGTGCACCCGGTGTTGGGCGTCCAGCACACCCACCCGCGGCCCTGTAGAGCGCGTGGCGAGAGCTGAAGTCGGAATCATCAAGGAGGAAACCTTGCGGTCAAATATGAACTTGACCTGCAACTGCATCCCTGGCCGCAAGGCATTCGTGGGGTTGGGCACCTCCACCTGCGTCAGCAGCGTCCGCGTGTTGAGATCCAACGCATCGGAGGTGCGCGTCACTTTCCCCGGATGTTGATTTTGCGGCTCATCCCGGCGGTAGACGGCAGCAGTCTGCCCCTTCTCGATGCTCGTGGCGAACACTTGCGGAACGTTGACAAACACGCGGAGAGTATCAGTCTGCATGATATGGAACAGCTCCCGTGCCGTGCTGTCGGCAGTGATCAGGTCTCCGATCTCGACGTGTCGCGCGGTGATGATTCCCGTGAACGGAGCAGTGATTCTCAAGAAGCTTTGCAGGTCGGCATACCGTCGTACTAATGCCTGATTGACGTCGATCGTGGCTTGGGAGTTCTCGACGCTGGCCGCAGTCGTATTGACGGTGGCTTGCTGCTCGTCGAGCAGTTGCTGGGCGATCGCGCCGGTGTTTTCTTTCTTAATGCTCTCATACCGCGCCAGGATGATTCTCGCCAAGGCGGCGTTGGCCTGGCTCAATTTGAGAGTCGCCCGTGCTTGTTCCACGTTGGCCCGGGCCTGGGTCAACTGGTCGTCGATATCCGGAGCGACGATCACGGCCAGCAACTGGCCGGCCTGGACGTGGTCTCCGATATCGACCAGCCTCTGGCTCAGAAAGCCGGTTGAGCGAGCGTACATGGCGGCTTCCTTCCAGGGGAGACTATTGCCGGGCAGGATTCGCTCAGCCGCGGGCTCCAATTTTCGGACGACTGCGACAGTGACCCGCGGTCGCCGGGCGGCGACCTGAGTCGCGCGGGCGTCCAGCTTTTTTTGCTGGGCGATCCGCGGCAGGGTCCCCGCTGCCAGCGCTGCAGCCAGGAGGATGACGACCAAGGAGCCGCTCACCAGGATCCGGGTTCCCGCCCGCCTCCGGCTTTCGTCTTCCGGCGACCCGGGTCCAGGGGGCGCGGGGGCCGGGCGGATGCGTTCAGTTGTGACATTCGTAGTGACAGCATCGGTCATGGTAGAGCCTTCCCGGTGACGAGTGTTGAATGCGTGTGCGTGAGGTCGGCGTCATCGTCATCGTCCTCCGGTTCTGCTGCCGGTGCCTTGCGGCGGAGCAGGCTGTACATCACGGGCACGAAGAACAGCGTGTAGGACGTGGCCATCAGCAACCCGCCGATGACCGCCCGACCCAGCGGGGCATTTTGCTCACCACCCTCGCCCAGCCCCAGGGACATCGGCAGCATACCGATGATCATGGCCAGGGCCGTCATCAGCACCGGTCGCAGCCGGGTCGCCCCGGCCGACAGGGCCGCGCTGCGGGCATCGTGTCCCGCGCGCCGCTGATCGTTGGCGAAGGTCACCATCAGGATACTGTTGGACGTGGCCACGCCGATGCACATGATCGCTCCCATTAAGGCTGGCACACTGATGGTCGTGCCGGTGGTGTAGAGCATCCAAAGGATGCCGGCCACTGCCCCGGGGAGGGCCGTCAAAATGATGAACGGATCGAGCCACGACTGGAAGTTCACCACCATGAGGAGATAGACGAGCAGCACGGCAAATACCAGCCCCGTCGCCAGGCCGAGGAAAGAGCTGTTCATGCTCTCCACCTGGCCGCGCACGACAATCGAACTGCCGCGCGGCAATTCTGGCCGGGTCGCGTCCACGATCCGTTGCACGTCAGCCGAGACTGCACCGAGGTCGCGCCCCTGGACGTTCGCGTACACGTCGTAAACCGGCTGAACATTGTAGTGATTGACATTCGCCGGCTGTGTGCCACGGCTCAGGAGTGCAAGGTTGGCCAGCAGTTGGGGCTGCGGCGCTGTCGCTCCTGTTCCGCCCGCAGTCGGGGGAGTTTGGGACGAAGCGGGTGAGGACGAGGTCTGCGCTTTAACGATGGGCGTCGTCAGTAGCGTGTCCACGGAGTTGATAGCATATTGCGGAGACTGCACGGCCACGCGGTAATTGACCCGATTCGTCGGATTGACCCAGAAGTTGGGTGATACCTGAGTGGTGGAGCTGAGTGATACCAGCATACTGCCAGCCACGTCCTGTTGGGTCAGTCCCAATTGGGACGCCAGGATGCGATCGACGTTCAGGTGGAGGTTCGGTAAGTCGGTGATCTGATGGAGGTGGACATCAGCGATGCCGGAAACCTGGGCGATTTTCTGGCGGAGTTTCTGAGCCACGCCGAGATTGCCCTCGCGGTTGACGCCCACGACCTGGACGTCGATCGGGGCGGGGAGGCCGAAGTCCAGGATCTGGCTGGTGATGTCGGCTGGTTCGAAGAAGAACGTGCAGCCCGGGAACCGATGCGGCAATTCGTCGCGCAGTCGGGCGACGTAATCTGCAGTCGGGCGGTGGGCCGTCTTGAGCGCCACCAGGATCTCACCGTCGGAGTTGCTGACGGTGCCGTTATCAACGTACGCCATGATCGTGAAGGATTGCGTCAGCCCGATGTTATCGAGGATCAGCGCCCGGTCGGTGTCGGGGACCACCTCGCGGATGACGTCTTCGACCTGACCGAAGATCCGCTCTGTCTCCTCAATGCGCGTTCCCGACGGGGTTCGGACATGCAGCCGGAACTGCCCGGCGTCCACGCTCGGAAAGAAATCCTGACCGATCCGGGGAAACAACAGGAGAGAGCATGCGGCGAAGCCGAGCAGAACGGTCACCGTGACGAGGCGGTTGTCGAGAGCCCAGTCGAGCACGCCGTGATACGCCAGTCGCATCCGCTCGAAGCTGCGGTTGAAGGCATCGTGGAGCAGGGACGGATGCCGCAGGACGGACCACAGCGTGAGTCGTGGGTGCGTCTGCTCTCCTGCCTCGGCTCGGGCTTCGGCCTCGATTTCTTTTGGCAGCAGGTACAGCACCATGGTTGGTACAAGTGTGCGAGACAGGAAGTAGGACGCCAGCATGGCGAAGACGACCGCCAGGGCCAGCGGCGTGAACAGGTAGGCGGCCGGCCCGGTCAGGAACACCACCGGGACGAACACGATGCAGATGGCGAGCGTCGAGACAAACGCCGGCGCCGCGATCTGGGCAGCCCCGTCCAGGATCGCCCGGCGGATCGGTTTTTTCATGGCCAGATTACGGTGGACGTTCTCAATCTCGACCGTAGCATCGTCCACTAAGATACCAACTGCCAGGGCCAGTCCGCCCAAGGTCATTGTGTTGAGCGAATAACCCATGGCTCCCAGGACGATGATCGACGCAAGGATCGACAGGGGGATCGATGTGGCGACAATGACGGTACTTCGCCACGAGCCCAGGAACAGCAGAATCATGAGCGCCGTGAGGCCGGCAGCGATGGCCCCTTCCTTGAGGACGCCATCGACGGCCGCTTTGACGAACACCGACTGGTCAAACAGGGGCTCCAGCTTCAGTTCCGGTGGGAGCTGTGCCTGGATTCGGGGCAGCGCCGCGAGCACGTTGTTGACCACGCTGATGGTCGAAGCTCCCTCGCCCTTGAGGATCGTCATGAGCACCGCACGCCGGCCATCGCGGCGGACAATGTTGGTCTGTACCGCAAAGCCATCCGCCACGTGGGCGACGTTCTTCACGTAGATCGGAACACCGTTGACGGTCCGAATCGGAATGTCGTTGAAAGCTTCGACGACGTCTGGACTGCTGTTGACTTTGACGTTGTATTCCTGAGCCCCGATCTTGGCGGTCCCGGCCGGGATGATCAGGTTCTGATTCGTGATGGCGGTGCTGACGTCAGAGGGCGACAGGCCTAGACTGTACAAGGCGTCGGGATCAAGGTTGACCATGATCTGGCGCTGCTTACCGCCCCAGGGGTTGGGCACCCGCGCCCCTTGTACGGTGCCGAGCTGCTGGATGACGAAGTTCTGGCAGTAGTCGAGAATCTGCTGCTCACTCAGGGTGTCGCTACTGACGGCGATTTGCACGATGGGCACGCTAGTGGCACTGTAGCGGACGATGTACGGCGGAGTGATACCTGGCGGCATGAGTTTGAGAAGCGTCTGGCAGGTGGCGGTCACCTGGGCCTCGGCCTCGGCGATGTTGGCGCCTGGCTGGAAGTAGGTGCGGATTACGGCCACCCCATCGAGAGACTGGCTCTCGATGTGCTCGATATCGTTGACCGAGGCTGTGAGTATGCGCTCATTGATATAGACAATCCGCGTCTCGATCTCGTCGGACGGCATTCCGGTGTACTGCCAGACTATGCTGACGACGGGGATGTCAATCTGCGGGAAGATGTCCGTGGACATGCGGATGATGGACACTGCTCCGAGTCCCGCGATGAGCACGGCTACCACAACGAATGTGTAGGGGCGCCGCAGCGCCAGTCGTACGATCCACATATGCTAGCGGCCTCCTGCCGGGAATGTGTCCGCAAACTGTGGCTTGCTGTTCGTACGATTCGTACCCATACCGCGCGTGCGCAAATGAGCGTCCGCCCCAGCCGGTTGGCTGCTGCGGCGGCTCGCTGGGTCGGAATACAATACGCAATTGACCTTCGACATGGCTCATACTCCTAATCGGCTTTTCTGAGTTGTCTTCAATCTCATGCGATACTTCGCCAGGCCCACAACAGCGGTTCTCACTTCGTTGGATGAACTCAGTAACCGGGTTGTGCAACAGGCGTGCCGAAGAAGTGGCGACGAAGGTTGTGGTCGTCATCGCGAAGGGAACCGATCATCAGATGTTGATCCTAGCTCAGGTGTTTCGTCGAGAGGTGGGAGTTTCTCAGCGGGGCTTAACACCTTCGCGCCGCGAACGCAGGGGCCAGTCCGGCCACAATCGGCAAGTGGCAAAAAATGAGGCAGTCGACTCGAAATCGGTTCGCGAAGGCGTTAGTGCAATTGGCTGTGAGATGAAAAGTCTGGATGTCGTCAAACAGGGTTAGAATTCCGTCGAAACACCCGATACACGCGATACCACCCGATCGCCAGTGGGCTCGGCTCCGCCGTTTCCTGGGGTTCGTACGGGATTGACCCATGATTCCATCCGCCCTGTTGTGTGCATAACACGGCGGCGGTTGCTCACGGGGTCTCGGTGCTCTCGATTGAGACAAGCACATAGGCCTCCGGGAAGTCAATCCCTTTGGCAAAGTTGGGGCTAAGGTTCCGCATCCGAGTTGGACTTATTGCCCAGTTGGCTGCCCAATGTCTCGAGAACCGCATTGAGAGCAGACAGACCCCGACGGCTATCCTTGCTCCGCAGCAGTTGTGTTGCCAATTTCCACAGAGGTGGGGGCTCACGTTGCGCAGAGATCGCCTTCAATGCTTTGGGAACCGTGCCAGTCAACGCCTGCAGTTGTGCGGGGTCGATTGCTCCCAGCATGTTGATCACCAGCAACAGGTTTCGGATGCTACGGAGTGACTGCGGGGATTGGGCCGCATCCACAGCGATTTCCAGGACGTCGCCGCTGGAGCCAAGCAGTCCCCGCAGAAACTCCAACACACCGTGGTCATGCAGACCCTGCAGCACTTCGTATGCGGCTAAGATTGCCTCCGCGTGTTCTGCCGGGGCTGCTTGCAGTCGCGACTGCAGCACCTGACGCGGATCGCGTTTCGGCAACGCCATGGGAATGGGCTGGGCCATCGCTTACTCCTTCCTCTGAGTGATTTCGAGCTGTACCAACTGCGGCCCGGGGAGCGCATAGTCGTCTCGCCGCCACTTCCGTTCGACTTCGACTCCGCGCTGGGGAGTGGGATGGCCGAACCGGTGGTTGATTCGAGGCAATGGACTCTCACCAGTCGCCGACAGGATCTGCATTCGAACGGCGGCTTCCTTATAGGCCGGGGTATGCGTCACCGGGTCTGTGTGGCTGCCAATCAATCGATTGACTGGCGACTCAGTGGAATTCATGGGCATATAGATCTGCTTTCCCTGAACCCGAGTGGTGACGAGGGCGCGAACGAAGACCTTTCCGTACCGCGAGATCAGTTCCACTCGAGCGCCGCTTTGAATGCCGCGTTCGGTTGCGAGTTCAGGAGACACTTCGACAAACACATCGGGAGTCTTCTGCCGAATGCCAGGAATCCGGTAGGTCAGATTGCCTTCATGAAAGTGCTCAAGGAGGTTGCCATTGTTGAGATGCAGATCGAACTCCGCATCAGGTTGATCGACAGGCTCGTTCCACGCCACGGGATGCAGCCGAGCCTTTCCGTCGGGGAACGGGAACTGCTTGGTAAACAGCAGCGGTTGATCCGAACCATCTGCCGCGACGGGCCACTGGAGCGACTGATATCCCTCGAGTCGCTCGTAAGTGACGCCGGCAAACAGGGGGGTCAACGCGGCGATCTCCTGCATGATTTCTGAAGGATGTTGATAGGTCCAATGTGCCCCGAGTTGGTTCGCCACGTCGCGAATAATTTGCCAGTCGGGACGGCTGCCGGCGAGTGGATCAAACACCTGATAGAGCCGCTGTATTCGGCGCTCTGTACTGGTGAAAGTCCCTTCCTTCTCTAGGCTGGGTGCGGCCGGCAGCACGACATCCGCAAACTCGCAGGTGTGGCTGAAGAAGATGTCCTGGACAACGAAGAAGTCCAGCTTGCTGAATGCATCCTGGACATAGTTCGCGTTGGAATCAACGAGACTCATTTCTTCGCCAAAGAGATACATGGCTTTGAGTTTGCCGTCGTGAATCGCGTCAACCATCTGGTGGTTATCGAGCCCCGGAGTCGACGGTAGCGTGACTCCCCAAGCGGCTGTGAACCGGCTGCGAACTTCTGGATCGTCGACAGATTGATAGCCCGGCAGAGTATTTGGCATGGCGCCGTGATCACTGGCGCCTTGCACGTTGTTGTGTCCCCGTAACGGATACGCCCCGGCTCCCGCCCGCATGTAGTTGCCGGTGATCAGCAG
Organism: Planctomycetaceae bacterium; assembly: GCA_028291605.1. Taxonomy (GTDB): domain Bacteria; phylum Planctomycetota; class Planctomycetia; order Planctomycetales; family Planctomycetaceae; genus JAKFVC01. The sequence continues at coordinate 7,701 of JAQGHS010000921.1, forward strand.
CAGGTTCGATATGGCAGTCGATGTGTCCGACGCCATCGTGTGCTGCGTGACCCCCATCGCCCACAGAATGCACACGCCGTCGGCGTCCGCAATCATGTGTGCGACGCTCTTCAAAGTGTCAGCAGGTATTCCGCAAAGTTGCTCGGCAACCTCCAAAGTGAAGAAGTCCACGCTCTTCCGGTAGTCGTCCAGACCATGCACCCAGCGATCGAGGAACTCCTGCTGCACTCGCCCCTGTTCCAGCAGATACCGGCTGATGGCCGACAACCACACCAGGTCGGTGCCTGGACGGGGCCGCAAGAAAACGTCCGCGCGGTGCGCCATTTCATGTTCGCGAATGTCGGCCACGACCAACTTCTGACCGCGCAGCTTATGAGCACTTTTCACACGCGTGGCGAGGACGGGGTGACTCTCTGCCGTATTGCTGCCGATGATCAGAACCAGGCCGGCTTGGGCAATATCGGTAATCGAACCTGAGTCTCCGCCATACCCTACCGTGCGGAACAAACCCATCGTGGCGGGCGCCTGACAGTAGCGCGAGCAGTTGTCTATGTTATTCGTCCCGATGACCGCCCGTGCCAGCTTTTGCATCAGATAGCTTTCCTCGTTCGTGCACTTGGACGAGGAGATAAATCCGAGCGAGTCCGAGCCGTGCTGAGACTTGATCTCGGACAGGCGGCGGCCAATCAATTGCAGGGCTTCCTCCCAGCTCGCTTCACGGAACTTGCCCCCCTCGCGGATGAGTGGCGATGTCAGGCGATCGGTGCTGTTGACGAAGTCCCACCCAAACTTGCCTTTGATACAAGTCGAGATGCCATTCGTCGGTCCCGCTTCGGGTGCGATCTTGAGGATCTGCCGATCCTTCGTCCAGACATCAAAGCTGCAACCGACGCCGCAGTACGTGCAGACAGTCTTGGTCTTGCGAATCCGGGAGGTCCGCATCGCCGCTTCGGCCTCGGACACCTTCATGATGGCTCCGTATCCCGCCTCGGGTTCGACCGCTTTGACGACATCGATCATGCCGGCCAAGGCTTTTTTCGGCAGGGCCGAAAGAAATCCGGCGTGCCCTATCATCGCTTTTTCCATCAACGCATTGCACGGGCAAACCGTCACGCAATGGCCGCAGGACACGCAACTCGATTCGCCGATTGTTGAGCCGCCGTCCCATAACACCCGTGGATGTTCGGCATCCCAGTTAATGGACAAGGTCTCATTGACCTGGACGTTCTGACACACTTCGACGCACCTGCCGCAAAGCACACACTGGTTGGGATCGTAGCGGTAGAACGGGTTGGTTTCGTCGACTTCGTAGGGCTTGTTTTGAAACGGAGTCTGTTGATGCTCGACCGCCAGCATCTTCGTCGTATTGTGAATCGTGCAGTTACCATTGTTGTTGTCGCAGACCGTGCAATACAGCATATGGTTGCCGAGCAGCCGATCGAACGCTTCGCGCTGAGCAGCCTGCGCGACATTGGATATCGTTGAGACCTGCATGCCCGAGTGAACCACGGCGGCACAGCCCCTGACGAGTTTCCCGTCCACTTCGACCATGCACGTGTCGCACGTTTGCAGCGGCCCGAGTTGCGGGTGGTAGCAGACGGCCGGCAGTTCGACTTCCGCCCGCTGGATGACGTCGATCAGCGGCTCACCAGGCTGGGCTGTCTGCTGCACGCCATTGAGTGTTATTACGGCCATTGTCGATCATCCTTTACAAATTCAATCCACGACCCTTATTACAGTGTCGATTCACCAAACACGTTTCTCGCGAACAATCCTGCCGGAGCCTCGGTCAGTCGCCCCGCGTCCGCATAGACGTTGAAGCGATCGTCCCGGACAAAGCCCAGCAGTGTCATCGATGACTGCCGGGCCAGGCTCACGGCTAAGCTCGATGGAGCACCGACCGCCGCCAGCACCGGGATTCCCGCCAGCGACGCTTTTTGAATCAATTCGAAGCTGGCCCGGCCGCTGACCAGCACCAGTCTGTTGGACAGCGGCAATCGGCCGGCAAGCAACTCGGCACCGATCATCTTGTCGAGTGCGTTGTGCCGGCCGACGTCCTCGTACACGGACAGCAGGTGTCCGGACTCATCGAACAAGGCCGTCGCGTGGATCCCTCCCGTCCGTCGGAAATTGGCTTGTGCGGCGCGTTGTGCCCGCGGCAGACCGTTGACGATTTCGGATTGGATCTTCGGGAAACCCGGTTGCAGCTCGTGGTGTTTCAGAGCAAACACGGCGGCGATCGACCGCTTCCCGCAGACTCCGCAGCTCGATGAAACAAACGAGTGCCGATCAAGCCTGGCTGGGTCAAATTGAGCCGTTGGCTTCAGCGTCACTTGCACAATATTGGCCGACGTGGCGTGGATCTCAACGATGTCGTCTGCATCCCGGATAATCCCCTCGCTGAAGAGAAAGCCCGCGGCCAGTTGAATATCGTGACCCGGCGTGCGCATTGTCACGGCGATCGAGCGCACTAACGGATGCCCTTGCTGCCGGTCAATCAAGTCGATCTCTAAGGGCTCCTCAACCGAGACCTCATCGCATTCAGAGCTGACATCACCCGCATCCACACTGGCAATCGCCACTGTCGTAACGCCGGAATCGTAAATGGACATGTTCGTACCCGTAATAAGAATGACGTTCTGAGTTCGCGCCGAGTTCAGCGAATTGCTGCGCCCGATGAGCAAACGGCGGCGGGATTGGGAAAGGCCCAGGCATCGTCCGACTCTTCGCCGGCTGGGCGATCCACACACGCGAAGTCTTTTTCGAGCAGCACCCGTACGACGCCCCCGTCGACCGTTTGCTCATGCTCGAAGCCGACAAGCTCGCTGTTGTACCATTGATTGGCGTCTTCGCGGCCGATGGCCAGTAACAGCCGGCCAGAGTAGTAATCGACGGTGGGATGCTGATTCGAAACAGACCGCAGCTCGACGGCATAAGAAAATGCACACTGGGAAGTCGGGCCGAAGCGTACGACGCTCTCGACTCGGCCAAGTTCGATCAGGCGATCGAGATCTCGACGGTCAAGTCGAACGCGGACCGAATTGTCTTTGATTCGTAATTTCATGTCACTAACTCCAGCGTAAGGCCGTTGGCGGGGTAATTGGGGACTGAGTGGGTCACTAAACTAATCTGTTCAGATAATCTGGTGCCGTCAGGCTGGGGCACGGCGCTGGCGACACATTGCGGTATCCCAAGCCACGATTGGCCTGATGGCACCGGGCTCACCTGCTGGTTTCCTTTAACAGCTTCTTCGCGCGGGACACCGGGCGCGGCATACCAAAGCCGCCACTCGGTAGCACCGGGGCGATTGCGAAATCCTGTGGCAGCTTTCCGGTCAGGCTCTTCAGAAAAGCAACGATTGCGGATGCATCCTGGTCGGACATCTCATGGCCGAGTTGGACTATCGCCATGACTCGGACGGCTTCTGACAATGTGCCGACAGATCCGTCGTGAAAATAGGGAGGCGTCATCTCGACGCCGCGAAGGCCTGCGACTTTGAACATGTACTGATCGGCGGGATCTTTCGTCAGTTCGAACCGTCCCTTATCGATCTCCTTGCTCCCGGTCGCGTTCCAGTAGTCTTCCTGTACGCCGAACTTTCGGAACTGTTCGCCGCCGATTCCCGCTCCCCGATGGCAATCGGCACAGCCCGTGTTGATGAAAGTGCGAAGCCCGTGCTGCTCTGTTGGCGTGAGCGCGTCGGTGTTGCCGCCGAGGTACACGTCGAATCGAGATGGAGTCATCAGAGTCCGTTCGTAGGCCCCGATGGCCTTCGCCCAGTTGTTCGCCGTCACGGGATCGGGCTCGCTTGGGAACGCCTTTTTGAACAGCTCGCGATAGCCTGGAACCGCCTTCACACGTGCCATCGCGGCGGCGTAGTCGGGGTTGGCAAACCCCGCTCCCAGCAGCGCCCGTTTCGCCTGCTCCTCAACGGTCTCAAATTCACCCCCCCAATGCTGCCTGAAGGACATGCCGGCATTCAACACTGTGGGTGCGTTGCGCGGGAGCAGTTTGTCGTGCGCGCCATGTGACTTCTCCAGGCCATCGGTGCCGTACAAAGCCGGTTGGTGGCAGCGAGCACAACTGACGGTGCCATCGACTGAGATCCGGGGATCGAAGAATAATTTGCGGCCTAGACTCACGAGGTCCGAATTGATGGGGAACTCCGCCGTCGCCAGATCCTGGGGAAGCGGTTTGAAGAGGGTTTGCGCCTCTTTGAGTAACTCGTCATCCTTTGCGACTGCGGCTGCGGCAAGAGCTACCGGGACTGTCTTCGAACGTGTCGCTCCTGGGGCTAGACTCATGATCGGTTGCAGACGAGATGAGACCAGGATGTCCAGCAAGATGAGACCGACGACGACGGCCGGCCCCAGAAATCGACGATACTGTGATTGGTGATTCTCGGGCTGCATCGTTCCCTCCGTCATCAGCGAGCATGCTTGTTCTGCTCGCGGCTACCAATGAGACTTTCTCAGCTGTCTAACCGCGATCAAGCCTCTCATTGATGGCAATGCGTTGTTTAAGACCGGTCAGGATTGCGGGGCGAATCGCCTCGTCCGACCGGCCGCATTAGTCGCACACAGTGACCCCTCGAAGTCGCCGTATTACGGTCCCACTTGGGGTGCGATGAACACGTCTTCCTTGGGAAACTTCTCGAACAGTGATGCTGGCTTGCTGAAGTTGGTGGCGAGCACATCGAGCGGGTTCCCGGCGAACCATTGCGACAGATCGATCGCCTCGTACACACCCGAGTTGAATCCGATGAGGATCCGCGACGGCTTATTGCCGATATTCTCGATCGAGTGCCCGTACCCCTGGGGAATGTAACCGACGTCTCCCTTTTCCATCGTTTCGGTTCGATATCGTCCGTGCGAGCCAAACATCGTCACGCTGACGTTCCCTTCAATCACGTATTGCCACTCGTCGGCATTCGGATGCCAATGCAGTTCGCGCAAGGCACCCGGCTCAAGGTCCAGGATCACACCGGTAATCGTCGTCGAGATCGGGAACCGTGAGGAATCGACCCGCCACTCGCGGCCACCTTTGAAGATCTTGTGGGGCGGTTGTTCGAGCATTTCGTACTTGTGAGTCGTTGGCGGCAGCTTCCAGCCCTGCAACGGAGTGCTCGGTTTCTCCGGCGGCACGGCGCCGCGGGCGAAGTACACCTCGTCCTTGGGAAACCCTTCGAACGCCGACTCGGGGACTCCAAAGTTTTTGGCCAATAGCGCCTTCGGCGTGTGGCCGATCCAATCGCTGATGCTGAACGTGCCGAACTCCGAGAAGTAGCCGTTGTCGAAGATCAGAATGAAGTGCGCCGGCTCGTTCCCCAGGCATTCCAGCATGTGACCGTGGCCGCGCGGAAACAACCACACATCGCCCGGCGCGAAATCGTTCGTTTCGGCAAATCCCTGAGGGTCGATAACGGTCGTGCGGACCCGCCCCTCGAGCACGAACGCCCATTCGGCCGCAGTCGCATGCCAGTGCAGTTCGCGCATGGCACCTGGTTCCAGCCTCATCGAAACTCCCGCAATGCCCTTGGAGATCGGCAGTTGCTCGACGGTGGCCTCCTTGCCGGAACTTTTACCGATCACCTTGCCCATCGACTTCTCCAGAGCGAACTTAAACGTGGGCAGTTCCTTACCCGCGAGGGCTGGATCAGGAACATTGTTCATGAAGCTGGGGTCGCCCGCTTCAGCCGTTCGGTTTCCAAACATCGCGGTGGTGGCTGCGAGCAGTGCGGTCCCAGCCAGAAAGTCGCGGCGGTTGCTGTCGGACATGGAACTCTCCTAATCGATTTCGAGCGCGAATCAGGGCCGTCCACTCGTAGGGACGCTCACTCCACCGGCACTACCGCAACACGCGTGCCGAGGAAGTGGCAACGGAATCTGCAGCAGTTCTTTCAGGCGGGGACGAAGACCGGAAGTTGATACTGGTTCGGTTCTTCCGTCATGGAGCGAAAAACATTCACGGCATGGCAAACACTCTCCGAATGGTCGACCAGCGGAATTGGAAATCACCGAACGGCAAGTGGTAGGAATTGAGGCAGTCGCCTAGGAATCGGCCTGTGAGAGGGTCGGTTCGTCGCTTCCGCGAATGCGGGCTGATGGGCATTGGAGCGACGACTTCGTGCCGATCGCTGACACGGACGTCGGAAAAGGACGCGTCGGGGCTCTCGCACCCGGTCGATGACGTGCTTCGCTGCGGAAGATTGATTGGTCGTGGACGATCTGATTTGTCAGGCAGACGCCAGGATCACTGCACCGGAAACGATGAGGATGCCGCCGAGCAAGTGAACCCAAGTCAGCGATTCACCCAGGAAGATCGCGGCGAGTAACATCGCGACCACCACACTCAGCTTGTCCACGGGAGCCACCTTCGATGCCTCGCCAAGTTGCAAGGCGCGAAAGTAGCACAGCCACGAAGCACCGGTCGCCAGACCCGACAGCGCGAGGAATATCCAAGTGCGCGGCGTGACTGTTTGCAACGGCTGGCGATTGCTGATCCAGGCGACCGACCAAGCGAAAACTAGGATCACGGAAGTGCGGACCGCTGTGGCAAGATTCGAGTCCACGTCCTTGACGCCAATCTTGGCCAGAATCGCCGTCAGCCCCGCAAACACGGCCGATAGGAGCGCCCACGATAGCCAGTTCATGCCTGTCTCCAGCGTCTCAAGAATTGCCAATCAGGATGCCGGTCAGGAAGACCAGCAGGCCGCCAATCAGGACTTGAAATACCGCAGATGCCAGCGGCGTGTCCATGAATTTGTGGCGAATCCAAGAAATCACGGCCAACTCGACGAGCACCACACCGCCCGCAACGGCAGTCGCCGTACGATACTGGGGGATAAGGTACGGCAGCGTATGTCCCAGTCCGCCCAAAGTGGTCATCAAGCCGCACACGAAGCCACGTGTCCATGGGCGACCGCGGCCCGTGAGACTGCCGTCGTCGGAGAGCGCCTCGGCGAAGCCCATGCTGATGCCGGCCCCCAGGCTGGCCGCGAGGCCCACTAAAAAAGTTTGCCAACTGTCGCGGGTGGCAAACGCGGCGGCGAAGAGCGGCGCGAGCGTCGATACGGATCCGTCCATCAGTCCGGCCAAGCCGGGCTGGATCACCTGGAGCATGAATAGACGCTTACGCGCCGCAGCCTCGTCCTCGGCCACTCCAGACGAGCGTTGTGCGCTGTCCAATTCCTCGGCGAGAGACGAGTGCTTGCGCTCCTCCTCGGCCAGGTCGCCCAGCAACTGCCGGATGCCCGCGTCGGTGGTCTTCCGGGCGGCAGTCTCGTAAAAGCGCCTCGTCTCCAGTTCCATCAGTTCGGTTTCTTTGCGGACGGCGGACAGTCCCAAGGGACGCACCAGCCAAATCGGCTTGCGGTTGACGAACCCCTTAACGTCCTGCCTCCGGATCAGTGGGATATGATCACCGAACTTCTGGCGGTGCAATTCGATCAGCCGGTGCCGGTGCCCGTCTTCCTCGGCGCGCATCTGGTTGAGGATTACCGCTGTGGCAAGGTAGTCGGCCTTAAGCCCCTCGGCGAAGTCGCCGTAGATGCGGGCATCCTCTTCTTCGAGGGAGATAGCCAGTGCCAGAATTTCCTGCTCGCTAAGGCTTTGAAAGGTTCTCATGGCATCCGTATCTCACAAGTTCCGCTTTGCGAATTAGGCCAACTCCCCGGCGATTCCGCCGGTATGTAGACTTACGCGGATCGCTCGCCATTAAAGTCGTGGCAGACGGAACACTGCAACTTGCGGGCCACGGGGGGCGAGGCATTTCTGAGCTCGCAACGAGTGGAACTGACGACCGGCGTGTGGCAGGATTTGAGGCAGTTGCCCAGAAATCGGCGCGCGGATGTGTCGTTCCAATCGCTGGTGCGAATACAGGCAGACGTGCGTTGGAGCGACGGTCTATGCCTGGTCGTCGTCGTCTCCGGAAAGCTGACGAGTGACGTGGAGCCCCAACTCTCGGAGTCTGCGGCGCAATGTCTCACGCGCAATCCCCAGCCGGCGAGCAGCCTGTTGTTGATTTCCGCCCATCTCGTCCAGGACGCGCATCAGTAAGAACCGGTCTAATTGGCGGTGCGCTTCCGCATAGAGATCGCCCTGATCGGACTTGAGGCAGGGGCCAAGGAATGCTTCCCAGCTGGAAGCCTTGCCTACTGATGGTGATCCCAGAGCCGGTTCTCCAGTCTCCGCGGGAAGGCTAGGTAGAAACGCCGGGAGCAGAACCGTGCCGCGGGCCTGCAGCAATGCCTGCTTCAAGATGCTTTGCAGCTCACGAATGTTGCCGGGCCATGAGCAGCTTTGCAGGCGCGCCAATGCTTCAGGCGCAATGTCATGGATCTCACGCCCCAGCTCGCGACTGCAGCGGCGCAAGTAATGTCGAACCAACATCGACAGGTCGTCGCCCCGCTCGCGTAACGGAGGCAGGTGAATCGTAAAAACGCCGAGGCGATAATACAGATCCGACCGGAACTTCCCCTCAGCCGAGTCATTCTGCAGATTGTGGTGAGTCGCGGCAATCAATCGCACATCGGTACGGACAGTCTCATTGCCCCCGACACGCTCAAATGTCTGTTCCTGCAGCAGGCGGAGCATCTTGGCCTGCAGCATGAGCGGCATGTCACCGATTTCGTCCAGAAAAATGGTCCCGCCGTTGCATTGCTCAAACTTACCGATGCGGCGGCGGTCGGCACCGGTGAAGGCGCCTTTTTCATGCCCAAACAATTCACTCTCCAGCAGGTTCTCCGGAATCGCTGCGCAATTGAGAGCCAGAAACAGGCCCTTGGCACGGTGGCTATGCTGATAGATGGCGCGGGCCACCAGTTCTTTACCGGTACCGGTCTCGCCGGTGATTAAGACGGCGACATCCTGGTCGGCCACGCGGCCGATGGCCTTGTAGACCTCGCGCATCGCGGGGCAGCTACCGACAATGGCGCCGTCCACGTCGGGGTCAGCAGTGGATTCGGCCATCACGGCAGGCTTGCGCATGCGCTCGCTCACATCGAGTGCCTCGCCAACCACGCGCCGCAGTTGGTGCAGGTCGAGTGGCTTGAAGAGGTAGTCGTAGGCCCCCAGCCGCATGGCTTCGATGGCCGCGTCAGCCCCCTTGGCCGTGGTAATAAAAATGACCGGGATCCGTGCATCGACTTGGCGGATCTGTTGGTAAACCGCCAATCCGGATTGATCGGGCAGACGCAGGTCGAGCAGGATCACATCGGGAGCGCTGACGACGATTTGTTGCAGCCCTTCCGTTCCGGAGAGGGACACATCGAACCGATGGGCCGGGGCTGGAAACGCCGAACTCACTTGCTCGGCAACCAGTTCCGGGTCATCATCAATTAGCAACAAGTGTGCCATTGCAGGGTCGCAACTCATGTCGTTTGAGGATGCAGTGATTGGTGGTCATTGTTGCTCGGAGTGCTCGACAAGTCCAGCAAATCACAGTATTTCCGGACAGTCAGGGGCCGTTTTATTGCGCCGTTTGGCACTCGATTCGCATATCTCGTGTGATTCGACAGCGTCAGAGACAATCTTGAGAATTCAAATTCGATTTGCGCGTTTGATACTCAGGTATGAGCACCGCCGGTGCCTTGCGAGGTTGGCATGAACGAAAGTCCACGCGCCCGACTCATTGCCTACAGCATGGCCGTGCTGGGTCCGGCGGTCTCGCTCCTGCTGCGGTGGCCGCTCTGGCCCGTGCTGGAGGATCGACTTCCGCACATGACCTTCTTGCCGGCCGTCGCGCTGGCCGCCTACTACGGTGGGCTGCGACCGGGACTGCTAGCCACCCTCCTGAGCGCCCTGGCAGCCGACTACTTTCTGTTGACCACGCACACTGGCCTTCAGATCCCGTATATCCACGTCGCCGTCGGGTTTTGCCTGTTCATCTTGACCGGGGTGATCCTCAGCGGGCTCAGCGAATCCTTGCACCGAGCACGCCATCGCATCATGATCGATGAGCGAAAACGGGCCGAACTGGTGCTGAGGGAGAGCGAAGACCGCCTTCGTCAATTGACGGAGAACATCCACGAGATCTACTGGATGGCGGACGTCCTGAGCGATCGGATGCTCTACATCAGCCCTGGTTACGAAGAAATCTGGGGACGGACTTGCCAGAGCCTGTACGATCTGCCGCGCTACTGGATCGAGAGCATCCACCCGGACGACACTGCCGCGGCCATCGAGAACTTTGAGCAGCGTCGACGAGGTGTTTTCAATGACTTGGAGTACCGCATTGTACGATCGGATGGCTCCGTGCGGTGGATCCGGAGCCGTGCTTTCCCCATTAACGACCTGGAAGGCAAACTGTCGCGGATCGGCGGGCTGGCGGAGGACATCACCGCACGCAAGCGGGCCGAGGAAGAGCTACGGGAGAGTGAGCACCGCTGGCGCAGTCTGAATGAGGCGCTGCCGCAACTCGTGTGGACCGCCATGCCGGACGGCACCTGTGACTACTTCAGCACGCAGTGGACGCAACACACCGGGATCCCTGAGAGTCACTTGCTGGGCTGGCAGTGGCTGGAAACGTTGCACCCGGACGACCGCGAGACGACCCGACAATTCTGGTTGAACTCCGTGGCGGGACTCCACGACTATGACGTGGAATACCGCGTCCGGCGTCTGGACGGAACGTATCGCTGGTTTAAGACGCGGGGCGTGCCCATCCGGGACAGTGATGGTGGCATCTTCAAATGGTTTGGCACATGCACGGACATTACTGGCGGCAAGTTGGCGGAAGAAGAATTGCGTCTCGCCAAAGAGACCGCGGAGTCGGCCAATCGGGCCAAGGACGAATTCCTGGCCAACGTCAGCCACGAGATTCGCACGCCCATGAACGCGATCCTCGGCATGACCGAATTGACCCTCGACACCGCGCTGTCCGAAGAGCAGCGGCAATACCTGAAAACGGTCAAGTCAGCGGCCGACAACCTGCTGGGCATCATCAACGATCTGCTCGAATTCTCCAAGATCGAGGCCGGTAAACTGGAACTGGATCTGGCAGAGTTCGCCTTGCGACCCGCCATCAATGATACGCTGCAGGCGCTCGCGGTGCGAGCACACCGAAAAGGTCTGGAATTGGTCTGCAATATCCAGCCGGACGTACCCGATTCCTTAATCGGCGACGCCGGACGGTTGCGCCAAGTGCTGCTCAACCTGGTTGGTAACGCGATCAAATTCACAGATGTCGGTGAGGTTGTCGTGGGGGTCGAAACGGCTGGTGACCTGGCGCCCGACGAAGTGGATGTGACGCTGCTGATTTCCGTGACCGATACGGGCATTGGGATTTCGCCCGACAAGCACGAGGCAATTTTCCGGGCATTTGAGCAAGAGGACATGTCGACTTCACGCAAGTACGGCGGCACGGGACTCGGGCTGACAATTACTGCACGGCTCGTCACGTTGATGGGTGGCTTAATTAGCGTGGACAGCCAGCCGGGTCGGGGCAGTACCTTCACATTCACGGCACGCTTCGGACGAACAGCACACCTCTCGGACTCGGTTCCTGCAAATCCGCCTGTACTGCTCCATAACCTGCCCGTACTCATCGTGGACGACAATTCGACGAACCGACATATCCTGACCGAGTGGCTGCGCGGATGGACGATGGAGCCCAGCGCCGTCGGTGACGGTGTGGCGGCCATGGATGCCTTATGGCATGGTGCCGCCAATGGACGGCAATATGCGCTCATTCTGTTAGACGCTCGCATGCCTGATACGGACGGCCTGGCGCTGGCTACCAGGATCCGCGAGCGGAGTGCGCTCTCATCCACGCGGATCATTCTGTTGACATCCGGAGACCGGCCCGGTGACGCTGCACGCTCCCATCAACTTGGGATCAACGGTCGTCTCCTGAAGCCAGTCCGGCAGGATGAGTTGCTCGACACGATCTACCGGGTCATGAGCCGATCCAATGGCGATGCTCCGGCGGTGGCTGGACCAGCGCCGGCTCCCCAACTGGGTCTCGCCCCGGCTCAGAATGTGGTACCGCTGCGCGTGCTGGTGGCCGAGGACAACGATTTCAACGTGCAGCTCCTGGAACAACTGCTTCTACGGCGAGGCTGCCGTGTGCGCGTGGCAATCAACGGTCGCGAGGCGCTAGATCTCGCGATCGAGGGGGGCTTCGACCTGCTGCTGCTGGACGTCCACATGCCGGAACTGGACGGATTCCAGGTCATTCACGCGATTCGCGAAAGGGAACGGGTCGCAGGCGGACATTTGCCCGCGATCGCGTTGACGGCCAGCGCACGAAATGAGGATCGTGACAAATGCCTGGCGGCCGGGATGGATGAATTCCTGTCCAAGCCGATTCAGGCTGCCGCTTTGTGGGATGTGATCGACCGGGTCGTGCTTCTCAACCCACCGGTTCCGGTGACACGTGCTAATCCGATCGCAGTTGAGCAGCCAGACCTCATCGATGCGCGCGTATTATTGGCAGCCTGCGGCGGTGACGAACTCATCCTGAGCAAACTCTGCCAGACATTTCGAGTTCGCCTGCCGGCCTCTCTCATTGCGGTTCAAGACGCGCTGCGCGATCGTGACGCACTTCAGTTGCGCGAAGCCGCGCATAAGTTAAGTGGAATGATCGCGGTATTCTCCTCAGTGGCGGGTGATATGGCGTCTAGCCTTGAAGATCATGCGGCCTGCGACGGCCTTGAAGAGTGCCGATCACTGGTCGAACACATTGATGCAGTCGCCCTCACAATCATCCAGCAGCTCGATGGATTGTCGATCGAAACCTTGCGACAACGCGCAGCACTTGTCGAGTCGTCGGATACCCAGGCGAGGAATCTGGCCCGCGGCCCTGGGGCATGACTCGCTTCTCTTACCTAATTGTGAGGATGACCCTGCCGAAATGGAGACCCTCAACAAGGTAACGCAGCGCATCAGCGACTTCAGCCAGCGAGAAGGTCTTAGCCACAATCGGTTTGATCGCGCCCGATTTGACTAGAGCGACAATTACGTTCCAGGCCTCAGCAATGGCCGCCTGCGGCTGAGCAAACATGTTGAGACTCCGGATGCTAGCCAGCGGTACAACGAGATCTGTCACGTCAATGGTTGCTTACCGGTACACCGGAAACGATTCACCGAACATCGGCCTGCCGCTCTTGGATTGCTCTTGAGTCGCCTCATCCTGAATGACGTCCCAGTGTTCGACAAGGACACCGTCCTCGATCCGGAGGATGTCCGCCGCAATCCAGTTCACCGGTGCCCCGAATCCTGAAAACCGCCCATGAACTATCACAAAGTCCCCGTCAGCCACAATGACACCGGCCTCGTATTTCAGCGTCGACGGCATACTCTTGACGAGATCGAAGAGGCCCTCGCGGCCAGGGGCAATGTGCGCGCTGTGCTGGATGTAGTTGGGCGACCAGTACCGCTCAGCCCCGACGTAATCTCGCGTGTTAAACAGGGTATCGAAGGCCTCAAGTACGAGTGCCTTACTCCTCTCCTGTTTCGTCTGACTCATAGTTCTGCTCCTAAGTCTACGAGAATGCTGACACCCGATTCGCCCTACAAGTCAGTCAGTCAGTCAGCGCCACATCGGGGACGAGCGCCAAGGTTGCGTTCGCATAGTCAACGTCGGACAGACCGTTAACTCGCCAAGGCTATTGAACGGGTTTAAGCGTCAGCGCGGCCAATTCGCTACGGATAGTGGTCGGGAGGCATCTGCTGGCGGAATCCTCACTGAGGGTTAGCCATCATGTCGTTGAACTGGAATACGAACGCGGCTTCGTCAGGGCCGGCGTTGTTTCGGAGAGGTTTGGCCCGCTCCACCAGCACTTCCTCTGCCTCTGTCCCCAAGACCCGCACCGTCTCCTCGACGAAGTCGGCGAGCGGCATTGCCCGCGGTTCGTTGTTGCTGCCGAGCAGGTCCGTCTGCACCCACGGCGGCGCGATCTCGAGCACCTTCACCGGGGTGTCCTTCAGTTTGTAGCGGAGTGACATAGTGTACGAGTGTAATGCAGCCTTTGACGCCGAATACACCGCCGTCATCGCCAGCGGCACGAACGCCAGCACCGACGAGTTGTTGATCACGGCGGCATTCGGCTGACGCTTCAGGTGCTCGATCAGCGCCCCAGTCATCCGGATCGGCCCCATGACATTGGTCACCAGCGTGGTGACCAGCAGGTTTTCGTCGATCGCAGTGGAGGCGTCGTCGATTTGCATGATGCCGGCATTGTTAATGAGCACATTGAGCTTCGGGAAGTCCGTAATGAGCCGGCCGGCGACGGCGGAGATGCTGGCGGGGTCCTCAATGTCGAGCTCAACCCACCGCATGCCAGGATTGGCATTGGCCACCTCGGTGAGGCGTTCCTTTCGTCGGCCAGCGATGATTACCTGATTGCCGCTCTTGTGCAGAGCTTCGGCCAAGCCGCGTCCAATGCCGGATCCGCCCCCAGTGATGAAAATCGTGTTGCCGGTAAGTTTCATGATTGTTCCTCTCTTGTCGAACTCTTTGATGAATTCTTCCAGACTCAGGGCGACACCCGCTTGATCGCCTCTCTATGCTGGTATACCGACGGGAGGTGTGTGTCTTACACAAAAAATGGCCAACTTCAGCAATCACGTGTGAACACCGTCTTGCCGTATGTGTGACCTTCCCACATCGCACGGAAGCCTTCTTCGGCACGCTCCATCGGCAGCACGAGACCGATCTCCGGCTCGATCCCGGCTTGGGCAATCAGCCCAATCATGTTCTCCATGTCTTGCAGTGTGCCCATGATGGAACCAGTGATGGTGAGCTGGTCTGCAAAGACCGGCAGGAGATTCAGCGTCACATCAAACCCTGTTGTGCCGCCGACCGTCACCAGCGTGCCGCCGCGGGCAAGCGACGACATGCTGTGAGCCCAGGAGTGCGCGCCGACGTTATCGATGACGGCACGCACCTTCCTGGGCAACGGCCGGCTGGAAACGAAACTCTCGTGCGCGCCGAGGGTCTTGGCCCGCGCTCGCCCTTCCTCCGTGCGACTTGTGACCCAGATCTCGAAGCCTGCCGCCCGCCCGAGTTGGATGAGGGCCGTCGCCATACCGCCAGTCGCGCCCTGGATCAGTACCGTCTCACCGGCCCGGAGTCCCGATTTGGTGAAGAGCGCACGGTACGCGGTCAACCAGGCCGTGCCGAGGACCGAGGCATGGAGCGGCGACAGGGTCTTCGGCAACAAAACCGCGTTTCGGGTCGGTACGACGGCGTAGTCCGCGAACGTGCCGTGGATGAACTCGCTGGGAATGTGCCACTGGGGATCGAGCGTCTCGTCACCGCGCCAGTCATCGCTACCCATCATCGGGTAAATAACGACCGGCGTACCGTCATCCAGAACGCCGGCCGCGTCATTGCCCAGGATGATTGGATAGGTAATGCCTTCGGGATGCCCACTCATCCCACGTAGCGTGAAAAGATCGTGGCGATTCAGACTGGCGTGGCTGATCTTCACGCGCACCCACCCCTCGGGAACGTTCGGATCGGGCTGCTCGTCGATCTTCAGCGCTGCGAGTGGGTCATCGGGAGCGGCGTGCGTGGCGTAAACTGCAAACATTGGCGTTGACCTTCTTTGTCCGACAACTGTCACTCACGGGGTGATTTCCAGCGACGCGATTTTGTCGCCTTCAATATCGAAGTAGAACCGCAGATTCACGGGGCTGCCAGGAAAATTCCCAGTGAGCCGGCTCGTGACGACTAACTTTCCATCCTTCTGCTCGCACGCGATTGGCTCGCTCGTGTA
The DNA here is from genome assembly GCA_028291605.1 of Planctomycetaceae bacterium. GTDB lineage: Bacteria > Planctomycetota > Planctomycetia > Planctomycetales > Planctomycetaceae > JAKFVC01. The sequence continues at coordinate 23,422 of JAQGHS010000921.1, forward strand.
CTGATACTTGGCCGAGGCATCCGTCTTCCACTGTTTGATCGCGGCCCGGCCGCGGTAGGTGTGTCCTTCGTCCTTTACAATGGCATTCTCGGCAAAGCACTGCGAAACGGCTTCACTGTCGACTTTGTCGGCGGCGAAGTACTTGGCGATGAGTTCTGGAAGCTTGAGAGTCACAGGGTCACCTCCTGGGTTTGAGATTTGTGGGGGACTATCGCCCCCGCCGATCTCATAGACACATGCGGAGACTGACCGTGACAACTCTTGCCAAGATTTCTCAATTCAAACGCAGTGCCCCGCGCAACTCAGCGCTCGCCAGCGCGCGCCGTAGCCAACTGATCTGGTCCGCCGGCTGGAGGAGGGGTGTTCGCGGAAAATCTCGGCATGCTGCCGTTCAACAACATCCTCGATGTCGCGGACTGTTTCGGCAGCGATATCTTTCACGCGCTGGACATGCTTCCCCGCGAACAAGAGATGCTCTGGATCGACGTGGCCGTGCTCGATGAAACCTTTGGTTTTCTTGGGGCAAAGGCAGGGATTGGCCTTGTTCACCAAGCCGCACTGGTGGTTCATGAAGCTAGACAGATCGCGGCGTGCGCGGGCCAAACACTGACGAAAGTTGTCGGCGGTCATCTCCAGAACCTCGCCGCCCACCGTGTCACTCGCACCGAAGATCTCGCCGAGCGTGAAAACCAACCGCTGCTTGCGGTCCAGGCAGAGCAACATGCCGGTCGTGCAGCTGAGTTTGGCCTCTTCAACCAGGAGCGGCATGTCCACCGGCACGCTGTGGGGATCGGGCAAGTCCAGGTTCGGCGTGTTGTCGATGGCGGTGCCATATTCAGCAAAGGTCGTCACCTGCGTCTCCGCGCGGCGGCGTTTCATATTGAGCACATGGTTCGCAGCGATGCGGTAGAGCCAGGTGCGGAACTTGCTCTCGCCCTTGAACGTGCTGAGCTGGGTGATCACCTTGATCAGCACCTCTTGGGTCACTTCTTCCGCATCCTGCGGTTGGAAGACCATGCGGACGGCGATGTTGTAGATCCACGCCTGATGTCGCAGGACGAGTTCCTCGAGCGCGACGCGATCACCACTCTTGGCACGGGCCACCAAGGTCGTGTCGGTAGAATCGCTGTCAACGACTTCGGCCAACGGGTTGAACATGGCTGGGCTCCTTCGGCCACGCAGACATTAATCAATTGTCCCTTAGACACGGATAAAGAGCGAGTGTGACAGGATCGATAATGAAATAGCGGCGCGGGCTGCGAGCAAAGCTCTTGGGGCCCAATCTGCTGCCAATTCTCACCGGGTTTCTTCTCAGGCATTTGACATTTTACTTGAAGCCACGTATCTTGATATCAAGGTACTAAACAAGTGAGGTAAATGAATTGGAATCCTTGACCGGGGGTAGTGGCGTTCACGTTTTTCTGGTGTTGTGGAAGGCGTCGCGGGCGCTGCAGGACTATGCCGCAAAGAGCATCTCCGAGTTGGAGATGTGCGGCAGCGACTTTGCTGTGCTCGAGGCGCTGCTGCACAAAGGGCCGCTTCCCGTGAATGAGATCGGAAAGAAGATCCTGCTGACGAGCGGCTCGATCACCGTCGCCATTGACCGCCTGGAGACGAAGGGGTTGGTGGAACGGCGGGCGTCCGGTACCGACCGGCGGGCGAGGATCGTGCACTTGACGAAGGACGGCAGGAAACTGATCACCCACGCCTTTGCGGACCACGCCGCCGACCTGGAACGGCTCGCGTCTGCTTCCTTGACCAAGGTCGAGCGTGAGACGCTCATCCGCCTGTTAAAGAAGATCGGCTACGAGGCCGCAGGCGCGTCAGAACAGAGTGAAAGTACGACTTGAGTCGTGGATGGGCCAATCATAATGAAACAAGGTGCAACATGAATCCGTCAAAACCTGAAGTGCAAGACCGCCCGGCGGTGGACATCGCTCTGCTCGGCGTGCGCGTGATTGTAGGGATCATCTTTGTCGCTCACGGTGCCCAGAAGCTTTTCGGCGCGTTTGGTGGGCCGGGGCTGGCGGCCATGGTCCAGCCGCCCCCCAATGGCATGGGGCCGCTCGGCTATCCGGTCACGATCGGTGAATTCTTCGGTGGCCTGGGCCTGATCTTCGGCTTCCTGTCCCGGTTCTCCGCGGCTTCGCTCATCGTGATCATGCTGGGGGCCATCGGCCTGGTTCATGGCCAGCATGGCTTTTTCCTCGGTCATGGCCCGGCCGACACGCTCGCCACATCCGGCTTCGAGTACAACCTGGCCCTGATTGGGCTGCTCGCTCCCATCCTGATCGCCGGTCCCGGAAGGATTGCCATCGGCCGGTTTTTGCCCTTACCTAAGTCGGCGCAAACTGGGCAGCCGATCACAGTCCTGGAGTAGTTGAATTTACCAACATCAGGCAAATGCAGACGGCAAACAAAGACAAGGAGCTCGACATGTTATCCAACAATCAGAAACTCATCGCCGTCATCGGCGCCACAGGACATCAAGGCGGTGCAGTGGTACGTGCCCTGCAAGCGAGCGGCCAATTTAAGGTCCGCGCTCTGAGCCGCAATCCGGTTAAACATCGCGACCTCGCGGATGAAGTCGTCGAAGCGGACTTGAATCGTCCGGAAACCCTTCAACCAGCTTTTGCGGATGCGCATGGCGTATTTTTAGTCACCAGCTCTTCACTAGCGGGTACCGACGAATTCACGCAGGGAACGGCGGCGGTAGGCGCAGCCAAAGCTGCGGGGGTTAAACACTTTGTTTGGTCCACTCTGCCAGATGTAGAAGCGATCAGCGGCGGTAAATTCGACGTTCCCCACTTTACGCGCAAGGCGAAGGTCGATCGCGTGGTCATGGAAGCCGGGTTTGCGAATCATACGTTCGTCATCGCGCCGTTTTTCTATCAGAACCTCGCAGGTGCCATGGCTCCTCAAAAGCAGGCAGACGGATCCATGGGCTGGGCGCTCCCGCTCGATCCGAGTGTGCGTTGCATTCACATGGGCGACATTCGCGAACTCGGTCCCATCGTCGCGGGAGCCTTCGCCCATCCGGATCAGGCCGGCCAGGGCGAGTATCTGCCCCTCGTCGGTGATTTCATGGGCTTCAATGAGATCGTCGACGAGCTTAATCGACAGGGTCACAACTTCTCCTTCACGCAGGTTCCGGCGGACGTCTTCGCCACTTTCTTCCCTGGAGCTGCGGAGATCGCCGCAATGCTCAGGTACTTCGAAGCGCATACCTACTTGGGTTCGGATTCGTCCGACCGCATTGCGCTCGCGAACAAAATAGCAGGCCGGCAGCCGACCAAGTTTTCGACGTGGGCTCGACTGAATGTCCCGGTCCAGAACCCCTAAATGCAACCATTCGCTCAATGCGAGTCGAACTTATAAAATCCCCTCTGTCGGTTAACGAGGGAGGTGAATCTTGCTCGATCACGTCATCATAACCGCCAAGGATCTTGATCGATCGATTGCTTTTTATGAGACGGCTCTCAAGCCGCTCGGCATCGTGCATGCCCTCGATTACGACGGCAAGAATGGCCCCGAGGGGCATCCCGACCTCAAGGGCTTCGGACGGGACGGCCGCGCATTCTTCTGGCTCAAGCAGGGCGATGCCGACGCCAGGGCCGCGCATACCGGATTTGTCGCCAAGAGCGAGGCCGACGTGAAAGCGTTCTACGAGGCAGCCATGGCGGCGGGCGCGACCGACAATGGCAAGCCCGCCGCGCGCCTGTATTACGATCCCCGTAATTACGCTGCGAACGTTTTCGATCCCGACGGTTACAGTCTCGAGGCAGTCTACAAGAGCTGGCAACACCGCCCAGCATAGCGCCTCGAAATTTCCAAGAGCCCCGATCTGTGGAGGAATATATGATTAGGATTGCCATCATCATCGGAAGCACGCGGCCCGGTCGCAACGGCGGGGCCGTGGCCAAATGGGTTTACGAAATCGCGCAACAGCGTAGCGACACCGAGTTCGAACTCGTGGACATCAATGACTTCAACCTGCCGCTCCTCGACGAGCCGGCTCCGCCGTCAATGGGGCAATACTCCAAGGAGCACACCAAGACTTGGGCGGCAAAAATTGATTCATTCGACGGCTACGTGTTCGTGACGCCGGAATATAACCACGGCATCTGCGGAGCCCTGAAGAATGCGATCGACTTCCTCTTTCGCGAGTGGAACAACAAGGCGGCTGGCTTTGTGGGCTACGGCGGTGCCGGTGGTGTGCGCGCCGTGGAGCATCTGCGGCTGGTGATGGCCGAGGTGCAAGTCGCGACAGTGCGCAATCAGGTCGCTCTGTCGCTCTTCACTGACTTCGAGAATTACACCAACTTCAAGCCGGCGGCACATCATGAAAACTCGGTGAACCAGATGCTCGATCAGCTGATTGCCTGGAGCGGCGCCTTGAAGACGCTGCGCGTTACCGTCCATTGAGCGGCGACGCTTGATTGCTCGGTACGGTGAAAGAGACCCAGATCAAAGCAGAATGCCATCGGTTCATGCACCTCCGGGATTGTGTAGAGCGGGAATGGAACCGCTCTGGTCGCGTGCCTGCTTGAGGATTGCGCCGAGAGGCAAAGGGCTCACGCTGGAAGGACTAGCGAACGCTCTGCGAAGTCGCTTAAGAAAACTACGTTCTAAATAGGGCTCTCCGGGAATTCGATGAGGGCCCTTATTTTGTTCGTTCAACCGAACTAGAATTAAGTCAAGCCCCAAATTCGGTCGGCTGACGTTCGGTTTCTCGATACCGCACTGAATCGACTCAGTCGTACGAGAATCGAGAAAGGGAGGACGCGTGCCATGGGCGGTGAACGCCGATGGTATTGAAACCTACCAGGATGGCTCCCAACGAAGGACTCGACTTTGCCGCTTCCCTGACATCGCGCTCAACGAAGAACCTGCCCGCAGGTACGCTAAGATTCCGAGTCGCTGGAGGCATTCTCATGACAACTCAGTTGGCGCAAGAACTCACCAAACTGAAACACGGCGATCACATTTGCTCGATCTATGAAAACGCCGCCGAGCAGTTAGCCGTGATCGTTCCATTCATCATTGAAGGGATCAACCAAGGAGCGCGTTGTCTCTATATTGCGGACGAACGAACGATCGAAGAAGTCGCTCAGTCCCTTTCAGCGGCGGGCGTGAATATCGAGCATGAACGCCGGCGCGGTGCCTTGCGGTTACAAACCAGCCAGGAAATCTTTCTTCGCACTGGGGAATTTGTTCCCCAGGCCATGAGTGACGTTGTCCATCAAGCGGAGGTTGAAGCGCTCGCTGACGGTTTTTCCGGTCTGCGGCTGGCGGGCGAAATGACCTGGGCGCTCGAAGCGGATCCAGATTGTGATCGATTGATCGAGTTCGAGGCGCTCTTCGATCACTTGCTCACCAATAGCAAGTCAGTGGTCCTGTGTCAGTACAATCATTCGCGTTTCGACGCGCCGTGCATTCACGACGTTGTTCGCACCCACCCGCTCGTCATTCTCGGTGATCAGATCTGTCCCAATCCCTATTACGAATTACCGGAAATGGTCTTACGACAGGACCAGGCAGGGACAACTCCCGAATTCAAACAACAGCGGGTAGACTGGTGGATCACCCAATTAAAAAGGACGAACACGGCTGAGCAAGACCGGGAGCGTGCCCTGGAAAAGCTCAAGCAAAGCGAACGACGATTTGCCGAGGCCCAAAGTGCCGCACACATTGGCAGTTGGGAACGGGACTTACGCACCAATGAGGTTACGTGGTCCGACGAACTCTACCGCATATTTGGCCTGATCCCGAACGAGGTCGAGCTCTCCTATCAGTTGTTCCTGAAATCGCTCTTCCCGGAAGACTTGTCGCGGATTTGCGTACTAGGGGAAGAGGCAATTCGCGAGCACCGGCACTTTAGTTGTGATTACCGAATTGTTCTCGCGGACGGCAGCATCCGTGTGGTGCATGACCAGGGAGGCGTCATCCTGAACGAGGCAGGCGAGCCTATACGCCTCGTTGGAACGGCTCAAGACGTCACCGAGCTGCGACAGGCGGAGCAGGAGTTGAAACGGCAAAAGGTGATCCTCCAGACCATCTTCGACGAAATTCCGATGATGATCAATTTTGTCGATTCGGCCGGCCGGGTGCAGTTGATCAACAAGCACTGCGAACGCGTGCTGGGCTGGTCCCTGGAGGAGGCCCAGTCTCGCGACCTGGTGCCCGAGTGCTATCCCGATCCCGAATATCGGGAAAGCGTGATGGCGTACATTCGACATCCGACAGCCGGAGTGAAGGAACTCAAGATCCGCACGCGCGACGGCCGGATGATCGACACATCCTGGATTGTGACCTGGTTACCCGATGGCACGCATATTTGGTTTGGGCAGGATATCACGGAGCGCAAAAGTGCCGAGATGATCTTGCGACAAAGCGAGGAACGCATCAATCTGGCCGTTCAAGCGGCTGATCTCGGCATCTTCGAGCACGACCACCAAACGGAAACCGTTTACTGGTCGCCGATCATGCGCTCGATCTTTGGGTGGGGAGCAAAGGCAGCGGTTTCAGTGCGGGCTTTTTTCGATCTGATTCACCCCGAAGATCGGGAAAGAATTGTCGCCGCAATTCACCAAGCCCACTCCTCGAGCGGCGACGGCCTTTATCGAGTTGAGCACCGCATAGTCCGGCCCGATGGCGGCATTCGCTGGGTCAGCATCAGCTCTCGAACGTTGTTCGAGGACGGTGGTGATGCGCGACGTCCGGTCCGTACCGATGGTATCGTGGCGGACATTACCGGGCGCAAGCGTGCCGAACAGGAAATTCGTGAGTATTCCGAGAGCGTTCAAGCGCTCTCTCGCCGGCTCCTCGAAGTCCAGGAGGCGGAGCGGCGCCACCTGGCCCGCGAATTGCACGACGAGTTCGGCCAGATCCTGGCAACCATTACGTTGCACCTCCATGCGGCGCGGGGACTGGCCGGACCAGCCGCGCATCCCCGCCTGGACGAATGCGCCGCGCTCCTGCAGCAAGCGGGGGAGCAGGTGCGAAGCTTGGCGCTGGAACTGCGCCCGACCATGCTTGACACCCTCGGGCTAGAAGCGACCCTGCATTGGCTCGCCGAGCAGCACCAGCAGCGGACTGGCTGTGACGTACAGGTCGTGGGCCACCTTTCCGAGGCGGTGCCCTCTCCGGAGATCGCGATCGCTTGCTTCCGAGTGGCGCAGGAGGCGCTGACGAACGTCGTGCGGCATGCCACGGCACGACATGTCTGGATCGAGTTGAACCAGACGGAGAGTGTTCTGGAACTCGTCGTCCGCGACGACGGTATAGGATTCGACTTGATTCCCACTCAAGAGCAGGCTGCCAAGCGCGGGCGCCTCGGCCTGCTGGGGATGGCGGAACGTATTCAACTTCTTGGAGGCAGTCTTCTGGTAAAATCGGAACCAGGTCATGGAACACAGATCAGTACTTCGTTCCCATTAAGCAGAATCTCCGAACAGCCGGAGAAAACGGAGGAGCAAGTGTAATGCCTGACATTCGTGTCGTGCTCGTGGACGACCACAAGCTCTTTCGGGCGGGGATTCGTTCGTTGCTGCAGGGGCTCAGCGGAGTGGAAGTCGTCGCCGAAGCGGGCGATGGCCGCGAGGGCCTCCGCCTGATTGAGGCACTCCTGCCCGACATCGTATTGATGGACATCATGATGCCCGGCCTCAATGGGTTGGATGCAGCGGCACGGGTGGCGCGCATCAGCCCCGCCACACGGGTGATCATGCTGTCCATGAACGCCGACGGAGACTGTGTGTTGCAGACGCTGCGCGCCGGTGCGGCTGGATATCTTGTCAAGACCGCAGATCCGGCGGAGCTCGAACTGGCAATCCGGGCTGTCAATCGAGGCGAGATATTTCTCAGTTCGGCGATTTCACAACACATCGTCGCCGCCTGCCTGGGGCAGATAAATTTGGAGCAGACGTCACTGGAGCGACTGACACCCCGTCAGCGGGAGGTGCTGCAATTGATCGCGGAAGGTCGCTCAACCAAGGAAATCGCCAAAGAGCTGTGTATCGGTGTCAAAACCGCGGAGACTTATCGCGGAGAACTGATGAAAGCACTCGACATCCACGACATCGCCAGCCTGACACGCTACGCCATCCGTAAGGGAGTTGTGGCTCCTGATGCGTGACCCGGTTCCTCGCTGGCCCCTGGGATCTGAATCGCCTCCTCGGCTCATGCGCCAGATGACTCACCCGTTTCCTGCCAATTTGTAACTCCGCAGCACCATTCCCGTGTCGAGCGATAATGTATCGCGCTCACCTGGGTTTTTTCCGGCATTACCCCCGGGGTTTTCCTGAGATATTCTCGGGAAGCGTGTGCGATAATAGGTTTGCCGAAGGACTGCAACAAAATATTCCCGGTCCTAATCAGCCGACTTGGCGTTGGGGATAGGTGCGATCTGGGTGGTGGGTCAGTTTGAATCGGCTGACCACACTGATCGATTGAGAAAACGTTGGACTGAGCACATCCATGAGATCGCACACACCGCAGTTCCTGCCTACTTCCTTCGCACTCGTGGTGGCCACAATAGTGCTGGTGGCCGGCGTATTCCTTGACATCGACCTGTTGCCAGGAATCGGCGTCATAGGTATCGAGCCGAGCGAGGCGGGCGAAGTGATGGCTGCCTTCTTCCTGGTCGTGGCCGCGTTTTTGGTTGATCACATCGTCTCGCGTGAGCGGGGGCATGCAGAAGTGCTACAGGCTGAGCGACTGCGCGTTGTTCACGTGACCATGAGAACGGTACAAGACATCGTCAATAATGCGCTCAATCAGTTGCAGTTCGTTCGGCTCGAAGCTGAAGAAGCCCACGTATCTCAGGACGTGCTGGCGCTGTTCGATGAGACAATTCAGGACACGGTCGCGAAGTTGAGGGAGTTGGGCGACCTTGAAACCTACGTGGAGACTCAAATGGGGATTGGGACCGGTCTGGCAAGTGGGGCGCATTCAAGCTGATCCACTACCGAACATTGCAAACTGACCCACCACCGCGATCTGAAGTGTGTTGCATTCGCGCAATGGGGAGCGTTCACGCTCGATTTTTACGCCTAAACACTGGTTTCCATCAAAATCAGCCGCCACATCCGGCTTCGCACCCGAAATCCAGTTGGTAAACAGTCATGGAGCAAGATGAATCAACCACTGACACTTGGGCTGCTCTTCGTCAACGAATCACTGAAATCGTCCTGGGAAAAATTCCCCAGTTCAGACGCGAACCGCTCGACGTTGTAGACGTGATTCACAATCGATTCCCCGAGTGGAAGTGGCTCGAAATCGCGGCTTGGATGGACGGGTCAATAACTCCTACTGATGTGCAGCGACACGCAATCAGTCACTGGGTGGATTCTCTCGTTGATCCAGAGTCCAACGCTTCGTCGAAATGAACCCACAGGGCTGGCATGAAACTGGTCAAGTCTCTTTCCCGTGTTTCCACTGATGAAAACCCTCGATATCCACGACATCGCAAGACTGACACGCGACGCTTTCCGTAAGCCGGTTGTCGCTCCCGACGCCTGGCCGGATTCTTCGCTTGTCCTTGAGATGTGAATCACCTACTCGGCTCATGCGGCGGATTACTCATCCGTTTCCATCTAATAGTGATTCATCAGCCCAATTCCAGTCTTAAGGGACAAAATAGCGCACTCATCAGGGGTTTTTCCGCCATCACCCCTGGAGTTTCCCTGTGAGCGTCATCGGGGGCTATGCCCAATAATACTTCTGGATCTCGATTCTAATCTTCAGCAATCTCGACGTGGTCAAAATGCCGGACCAACGCTCGCCAATCAGGGGCGAACCTGTCCCCTGTCGGTTGAAAGCCGATCCCGGCAAAAGCCACTCCATGATTTCGGTAAGTCTCGGTGGTGGGCAACACCTTTGGTAGCCGATTGGAGGGCCTTGTACCGTAGTGCTCCAGTGATGGCTGATCCATAGATCATGAATCGAGGAGAGGATATTGACAGCCTCCTGGAATAACCAAGGAATCGTACATGAACTCCGTGCTCTTCGACTCCGCCGTGGTGGGGCGCCGTCCGCAGGATGCGCTGGAATTCATCGTCAACGTCCTCCAGTCGTCCACAGACCATTCCATTATCACCCAAGGGATTGACGGGACGATCATCCTGTGGAATGAAGGAGCTCGGCGGTTGTACGGATACTCGGGCGAGGAGATACTCGGCCGAGCCACGTTCGAGATCCTCTACCTCCCCGAAGAATTCGCCGCTGGCCGGCCCCGGGCGATCCAGCAGGAAGTATTACGGCAAGGCAAGTGGGAGGGGCTACTCACTCAAGTCCGAAAAGACCGGGAGCAGATCACGGTCCGAGCGGTTGTGACACCCTGCCACGACTCGTCCGGCGGGCACATTGGATACGTGGTGATTTCCAATGCCGTCACGAAGGAGGCCCCCGCTCTGCAGTCGGAGGATGAATTCGGTGGGCTGCTGGATTCCGTGCCGGAGGCTATCATCATCCTGAATCCAGATGGGCAAATTGCGATAGTGAACTCCCAAACGGAAGAACTCTTCAAGTACTCGCGAGAACAACTGCCCGGCAAGCCAATTGTACTGCTGTTGCCAGAGTTCTTTACCCATAACGTGACGAATGAACACTCGTCGTCGCTGGCGAACCGGTTGGAACTCGCCGCCGTACGAGCGGATGGGAGCAAGTTTCGAGTCGAGATGACAGTGACGCGGACCGAGCTCCTGGGCAAGGCAATGTTCACCGCCTGTTTGCGCGACATCGCTGAACGCAAACATCTCGAAGATGAATTCCACCGTCTGAAACAAAGGTTGCTGAACGTCGTCGCCAGCCCTTCGATCCTCTTGAGCTTGTCGGTCGCCGTCGACCAAGACCAACGGATTACATGGGCCAGCGACAGCTTGCTGGATGTGTTGGGGTATGCTCCCACGGAAGCGTTGGGGCAGGAATGGTGGCTGGCGAATGTCCATCCAGATGATCGGGATGATGTGATCGCGCAATTCCAGACTAACTTGCTCAAACTGGAACGCTCGACTTACGAGTACCGGTTCCGTCACAGTGATGGCAATTACCGCTGGACTCGGTGCGAGTTGCGGGTGATTCACGATGAGGCGGGCCAACCGGCGGAGGCGGTCGGCTCGTGGACGGACATCACCGAACGCAAGCATCTCGAAGACCAGGTTCTCCAGGCCCAGAAGATGGAGGCTGTGGGCCGGCTGGCGGGCGGCGTCGCTCACGACTTCAATAACTTATTAACCGTCATCAACGGTTGCAGCGAGCTAGTGCTGGACCAGCTCCCCGTGGCTGACCCGCTACGTGAGCTGATGCGCGAGATCGTCACCGCCGGCGACCGGGCCGCGAGCCTGACCCGTCAATTGCTGACCTTCAGTCGCAAAGCGATCATCGAACCGAAAGTTCTGGATCTCAAAGCGCTGGTCGCCGATATGGGGAGGATGCTCAGCCGAATCCTCGGTGAGGATATCCAACTGACCGTGATCAGTGATCCGGAATTGGGTGTGGTGAAGGCCGACCCGAGCCAGATCGAGCAAGTCCTGTTGAATCTGGTCGTTAACGCCCGCGACGCCATGCCGCAAGGGGGGCAGCTCACTGTTGAAGTGCGGAATGCTGATCTAGACGAAACATACACGCAAGAACACCCAGACTCCCGACCTGGCCCGCATGTGCTGCTGGCTTTCAGCGACACCGGCTGCGGGATGGACGAGGCCACACTGAGGCGGATCTTCGAACCGTTTTTTACCACCAAAGGGGAGCGAGGCACAGGATTTGGACTGGCCACGGTACATGGCATCGTTAAGCAGAGCGGGGGCCACGTGATTGTCTACAGTGAGATGGGACACGGTACGACTTTTAAGGTCTACCTACCTCAGGTGGAACAGCAACCGTCCTTGAGCAATTCGAATCTGGGTCTTAGCCCAAAAGCGAAGCCGCGCGGTAACGAAACCGTACTGCTGGTGGAAGATGAAGATGCCCTGCGGGCGCTCACCCGTCACATCCTCGAGCGCTCAGGGTATACCGTGCTCGAAGCCCGCGAGGGTTCCGAGGCCGTGAGGATCGCAGAGCAGCGCAGGGGCCAAATCGACTTGTTACTCACCGATGTCGTCATGCCCCGGATGGGCGGTCGCGAGGTGGCAGCGCGACTGACAGGTCTATATCCTGAGTTGAAGGTCTTATTCCTGTCTGGTTATACGGACGACGCGGTGGTGCGTCATGGAATTCTGCACGCTGAGGTCGCGTTTCTCCAAAAGCCCTTTAGCCCAGCGTCGCTGGCCACAAAGGTGCGCGACGTTCTTGACAGCCCAGCGTCGCGGTAGGGTTGGTCGTCGTCGCGCGGTCTAGTCGAGGCCACGAGCTTCAGATCAAACAATGCCTCTAGCGGAGTTAGGCAGAATATTGCCTCACAACGCAAACCGACTGGATGTTCGCTGGCTTCCGCGCCGCCTCGCGAAGGAGACGCACTCGGCGAGCCGAGATTACAGCGGTACGGCATCACCCACGATTTGACAGATAAGTTCGAAGATCTGACCATGTGCCAACTTACCTCCTCATTTCTAACGGGTGAGTCGGACACAATCCCTATTCTATACGAGGAATCCTTTGGGTTGAAACGACACGCTTATTGGTTCATCGTCTGCCAGCCTGATCGCCCAGCATTCAATATTGTCCGACTTTTTTCGGGATGCAAATGTTGAAGTTGGTGTCATGCCTAATATTTTGGCGAAGCGGGATAGGACGTAATGTGGGCTCCTAAGTCAATCGTCGTGTTATTCACATCGAGTAATTGTCATCTATGCGCAAGAACTGTGGCAGCGTTGAATTAAGTCAACTGAGAGGCCGAAAATCAACACGCTAGTTTCAAAGCCCGAGGCATAAATATTGCCTACTCGTCCGGCGAAATTAGTTCAATATCAGGCGGCCATGCGGTAGAAGCGAGCACCCGACGATTGCGGTGACACTTACTTGTTCAAATTGATTGATGGGCAGACAGCGCTCGTATTTTTCTTGCTGCAAAGAGAGAATCAACAATCCAGGTGACGATTATGGCAAGTGTCGATTTCCGTGGTACGAAGCGTGATCGTTCTCGAATCAATTTGAATGCGAACGATGACCGCATGTTCTGGTCTAAAAGATTCGGGATCACGTCCGAGCAACTCATCGAGATCGTACTCAGGGCGGGTAGCTCGCCCGACGATGTTCAGAAAGTCCTCCGCCAGCAGCACTCGCTTGACCTGAGGGCGTCCCGATATTGGATATCCTAGCTGTCCTCATCGTGGCGCTATCCGCGGGTTTGTCGGCAGGATGTCGACTGATCGTAACGTGACTCGCGAGGTTGACGATAATCGGCAATACGCCCGGCGGCAATCGAATGGTTGCCGCTGGTGTTTTCCTGCATGATCTGCTCGATACCGTAGGGGATAGGACTCCACATGTCCCAGATAAATTGGTTACAACGCAAAACGGAAACGATTTGCAATGAGTGCTTTGCCTGAATCACCCGCAAATCCAGATTCTCATAACGCGGAAATGTTCGGCAAGTCGGTTCGTGCGTAGGCGACCGGTCTTTGAATTGCCGATAGTTAGCTTGCGAAACCGAATTCTCGTTGCTCGTCAGCGAGATATACGGTCCGCACCGCCCCTCGCTGGCCCGCAGGGGCGGTTTGTTTTTCTTTGTACCGGAGAGTACATCGGTTGAACCTGCCCAATTGAGGAGACTTTGCGTCGTGCAGCAGTGAAAACAATGACTGCACGAATACTTTGATGGAAGCATTCCATTACAGTCGCAACCGTTAATTAACGCGAAAAAAATGGAAACGTTCATTATTGACGATCAAATGCCAGACAAACGAATCCAGTCGCCTGTGTCAGCGCCAAATCCTTTTGGGGCACCGCAATATCACGATGGACTGTCGCTCGCCAGCCACTTGAATCTCAGTGACGTGATAGCAGGTTGTATCTACGACCTCAGCGATTTGGGTGACACTCATTTTCCGCCGGCTCTTTGGAAGTCTCTCCACCGAACTCTGGAGGCACACCGAAGAGCATCAGCCAGAAAATCACCTGTTCAAGACCTCTCTTGAAACACGACGCTGCTCAACTGTTACTGTAGCTGATAGTCTTGTGGATCGGCGCCGACAGAGGACCAGTGCTTCCGTGCGATGTTTGGCGGAGGCCAAGGAAGGCGCCTCCGATCGCCGCGCCCTCGTACGTAAAGTTTAGGCAATTTCTTGTTCCTCTGGTCCTTCGTCGCCGGGCAGACTATATCTTGGCCAAGACGCTGGCTGAAGCCTTGACGATGAGCGTTATTGACCAGATCAACCGAGCCTTGCCCAAAATGCAGAAGGAGCTACCTGACGATATCCGAGTCAGCTTTGAATTCGACCAGTGTCCAGACGCCACGAGAGCGATCCAGAGCCCGTTCACTGGGAGAGTTCTGGATGCTATTCTGGCCAATGGTTGTCTGTAGCGGTATCGACTGGTTGTACGCGTTCGCTGTCCTCGAGATCCTCCCTGTGCTACACTCCGGCAATTGACGGAGATCGGCTCCTTGGCATTCGTTTGTCAGGTTGTGTACCCTCAAGTAATCATTTTCGGAAACGTACAAATGGCCGAAGGCACGATCAAGAAATTGACCGATAAAGGATTTGGTTTCATTAAGACTGATGGGGCGAAAGACCTGTTTTTTCATTCGAAGGCACTACAAGGCGTCAGCTTTGATGAATTGCATGAAGGCCAAAAAGTGACATTTACGGAAGGCCGCAGTGATAAAGGACCATGTGCCGAGAACGTGAGACCAGTCTAACCCCTGACATCGGCTAGGTCTTCCTGCCTGCGAGCTTCCTGCGGCCTGAATTACCCGTTTGTAGGCTTCAATTCAGCGAGTAGTTTCAGCAATGTTTTCGGTTCCGATGGTTTGACCAGATGATGGTCGAAACCGGCTTCCGCTGTTCGCCGTCGATCCTCGGCCTGTCCCCATCCCGTCAGCGCTGCCAGGATAGTCGTTTCCAAGCCAGACATCTTCCGGATTCTGCGGGCGACCTCGAAGCCATCCATCCTCGGCATCCCGAGATCAAGGAAAATCAAGTCGGGTCGATAACTCTTGACGAGTTCCAAGGCGGAGACGCCGTCGTGAGCGATCCTGACCTCGTATCCCTGCAGTCGAAGCCATACCGCCAGGCTGACGGCGGCATCGTGGTTGTCATCCACAACTAGCAGCTGGTGGCCGGAACTGGGGATGACTCGATTCTCTTGAGCACTCGTTTTGTCAGCCACCGGATATTGAGTGTTTTGCAGTTTGAGCGGAAAGCGGACCACGAACTCGCAACCTTTGCCCAAACCTGCGCTATGCGCCTCCACACTGCCGTCGTGCATCTCAACGAGATTCTTGACCAGTGTGAGCCCGATGCCGAGACCACCCTGAGCTTTCGTCGTCGCATGGTCCGCCTGTACGAACAACTCGAAAACGTGGGGCAGCATGTCGGGGGCGATGCCAATGCCGGTGTCCCGGACTGCCAATATTGCCTGATTGTCCTCGCGGCGCGCTAATAGCCAGATCTTGCCGTTGGCATCCATATATTTGGCAGAGTTGGTCAGCAAGTTGGCGATGACCTGCACGAGCCGTACAGGATCGGCATCCAGCAACAGTGACTCCGACGGCACAAAGATCTCCAACTCGTGTCCCTGAACCTCAATGAGCGGCTTGGCCGTCTCCACCGCACGGGCGATGATCGTGGCCAGTTCAACCGGCTCTTTCCGCAACTCGATCTTGCCCCGCATGACACGGGAAACATCGAGCAAGTCGTCTACGAGGCGCACCAGGTGCTGCACCTGTCGCTCCATCACGTCTCTGCAGCGGTCGATAGTTGCCATATCGACCTGTGACAGTTTCAGGATTTGCAGTGAGTTACAGATCGGAGCGAGCGGGTTACGTAATTCGTGGGCGAGCGTCGCTAAGAACTCGTCTTTGCGCCTGTTTGCCTCTTTCAATGACTCTTCGGCCCGCACGCGATCGGTGATGTCAATGGCCATTCCCCCGACCAGAAACGGTGTCCCCAGCGGTCCTTGTATTGGGAATTTGCAAACGAGGGAGTGGTGCAGAATTCCATCTTCGTGCTCCAAATTTTCGATAACCTGGACGCCGGTCCCATTCATCGCTCGCCGGTCGTTCTCCTTAAATCTTGTGGCGGTTTCAGGCGGGAAGACATCGTCATCAGTCTTGCCATAGAGTTCCGGGCGGGGCATCTGAAAGGCATTCACGGCCTCATCGTTGGCGTAGACATAGCGCCCGTTTAAGTCCTTGATCCATGCCAGACCGGGCAAGTGCTGCATAAACCCGGCGAAACGCTGCTCACTCTGGCGCAATTGTTCTTCCGCTGACATGCGTTCCATGAACTGTGCGAGCTGTACCGCGACCGTCGCCATCATTTCCAGCAATTCGGGATCCGACTCCTGGATGCGCTGGCTGAAGAACTCGATGACGCCCAGCGTCCTGCCGCCGACCATAATCGGACAGCCAAAGGCACTATGCAGTCCCTCTTTAGCTGCACTTGCGGCCCGCGGGAAATTGGCGTCATCGACGACATGGAGAATCCATGCCGGCTGGCCAGCAGTCCAAACGCGACCGGGCAGCCCCTCGCCAGGTCTGAATGAACGACTGCGGGTTGTCGCCTCGAACTCAGTAAAGGCGAGGCGGGGGCGGTGCCAACATTCAAGACACCGCAACGTTTCCGTTTCACGATCCACGGTCCAGAAAGAGCCGAAATCCCAAGCCAAGCCTTCGCACACGATTTTCAACACACCCTTGGCGGCTTCGGGAAAGGTGACCGCTTGGACAAGGAGTTGATTGACAGCCAGCCTTGTATTGCGGTGGCGTTCGATCCGGACCCGCTCGCTGATGTCCCTCAGGTAGGCCGTGAACACCGGCGGTCCGTCAGAGGAAATTTGGGCAATTGTCAATTCGACCGGAAATTCGGTGCCGTCCGCGCGCAGGGCGGAAAGCTCAATCCGTTTATTCATGACCGGCCCTTCGCCGGTTGCGAGAAGATGAGCCATGCCTCGGTGGTGGGCTTCCCGCAAATGCGGTGGAATGATGAAGTCGGCGATTTCCCGGCCTGCAATGTCATGCTTGGCGTATCCGAACACTCGCTCGGCCGCCGGGTTAAACTCGATGACTCTGCCCTGATGATCGATGGTGATGATACAGTCCAACGCCGTTTCGAGGATCGCCGCCTTGCGCGCCTCACTTGCCCGCAACCGTGCATTTTCTTCCGCCAGCTTCCGCCCGAAGGTCGCGTGTTCAATTTGCCGAATCTGATCGGCCTGCCATTGAATCTGCCGTGTCTTCTCGAAGAGTTCGATGAAGCCGGCAACCTTGGCCCGGACGATGACTGGTACCAGCGGCTTAATCAGGAAGTCTACGGCGCCCAACGAGTACGCACGTTCAACCGTGGAGCGATCCGTTTCAAACGCCGTGAGGAAGACAATCGGAAGATGGCGAGAGGTCTTCGGTCCCCGGATGAGTTTCGCTGTTTCGAAACCGTCCAGACCGGGCATCTGCACATCCAGCAGGACGACGGCGAAATCGGCATCCAACAATCGGCGCAGTGCTTCCTCGCCCGAACGCGCTTCCACCATGTTGTGGCCCAAGTCAGCCAGTATCTCTCGGAGCACAAGCAGGTTGGCCGGCACATCATCCACGAGCAAGATATTGGCCTTGGGCTGCAGCGTCGACTCGTTGATTGTTTCGTGGGATTCCAAGGGTAGCCTGTTTCCTGTCCTCGTCGAGTGCCTTCGTAATTTTGTCGCGGCGAGATGGTTACGGCTGAAGGGATTTGCGTGAGAACCACTCTCGCTTGAACTGCAGTGCTCGCTTGCGGAGTTACAGAGGAGTTCCCGGGTTGTTCGATCATAACCGATCGCCGTGCTGTGCGGCACTCGCTTCGGATCGTCCGTCAGCAACTGGCCCAGCCTGATTCCGTCGCTGGACCATAGTCGGGATCGATCGAGGGTATGTTTTGAAGCCTCATTGTCCCATCGATTGCGTGGTTCACCGCATTGATTCTCCTATTGAGTCAGGCTCAGTGAAGGAGATTGGGTCCATTTGACTGCCGACCGCTGGAGCTTGAACTACGTCCTCTCCGACCTCTACGTATCGGTTCTCTTCCGCTCCAGACCTCCTGGGCGGCGAACTGGCCCGGCCGACGCCCTTCGACGGCTTAAGGCCGTTTACGGCACGGACGAGGAGGTCGGGCCGGTGTTAGCCGAGGCTAAATGCCGGGAGTCCGGCCCCGAGGCGTGCGGTGTCCTCCTGCCAGTCCGAGGTGAAATCATCGCCTGCAGCCGCGATCGCGACATGCGATTGAAAGTGCTCGCTCGCAACGCCATGATCGTCGGGCATTGTCAGATAGAATTGAGACAGTGACATAGTGAAGATCGCCACGCGGGGCACGCAGTGGATTAAAGAAAAGTCGATACTCTTAACTGGTACTAAAGTGACGTTTGAGTATTCGCCCGAGAGTTTCTCGGCCACCGAAGTCGAGTTCTCGCTGGACATCTGCGAGGCAGTAATGGGTGTTTGGGTGCCATCTTGATCCGCTCCGATGCAGCGTACTCACCACGATTTTGCGGCGCGAGCCAGGCAAAAAGTCAACGAGGCTTGCGAGCGGCGGCTAAAATCTGATGTATGAATCGCTTCTCGAATGAAATGGCGTCTCTGAGATCGGGATCGCCAACAGGGCCGCACGAGCCCATTCGCGATGGGTGCGCTGCTGCGAGGAAAACATGCTCGAAGAAAAACCTACTCCCGCCGAATCCAGTCATCCGGCCGTTGGGTATTCATATCCCCGGGACCTCGCGCTGTTTGTGCAAGACCGATGGAGGGGCCCTGAGCCTGATGGCGGCGTCGACTTGTTGCCCGATCCAGCGACTCTGCATTACTTCTTTTCCGCATGTTATCACGCGAGCATGCTACGCGAGGAGGAGCGCCCCGTTACCTTTCGAGCCATCCTCGCGCCACCTTCACTCTTCACTCGCGAGCAGAGGCCCCCTGAGGGTCTTCAGTTGCTAGAGTTTTCGCGCTCCCTTCTCTTCCACCCGAGTGAACTGAGGAGGCTCTCGGCAGCCGCTGACTCACAGCGAACGCTGATCGGGGTACAGTCGGCAGGAAATGAGGATGGGGGCTTACGGATCTGGGGTTTGATCAATTCAGGCACCCGGTGGCTAAGGGACGTCCAAGGAGGCAGGCGGGCCGGGCCCTCCCTGCCCCATGCGCCAGTCGTCCACATTGAGGCACCCGGAAGCATCGAAGTCTACAAGGGCTATGATCTGATCGGAAAGCTCCAGGCAGGAAGGCTCTCGGGGTTGCGGGTGGACCTTTTCGAGTCGGAATGGCTGCCGGTCGAGTTCTCGGAATTCCGGACGACGCTCATGGAGCGACACGAGGAGGGTCGCAACCGCGCGAGCGAGAACTTCGCGCCGCTGGAGCCGACGCTTCCTCGCAGGATTGCCGAGCGCATGATGAAGCGTGTGATATCGATGCTGCGTGCAGCACGGCACGGCGGCACCATCATCTTCATTCCACTCAAGATCGCCACAGAACCCAACGGCACGGATTCGTATATCGACCTTAAATATCGATTTGCGGGCGGTCGTCCGCAACCTTCTTTTCCTGATCTCGTAGTCGAAATCCTCAATCGCCTTGCCTGCGTGTACGGGGCTTCGCACCAGAGCGGGCAAAAACCGGTCGGTTGGGCAGAGTTCGAGGCGACGACCGACGACGAACTGGCGTTGCTTGACGAAGCGCTCTTTGAAACAGCCCATCTGATCGCTGGATTAGCGGCGGTCGATGGCGCGGTAGTCCTGAGCAAGGATCACGAACTCATGGGGTTCGGCGGCATGATCTCCGGCAGGCTACCGGCGATCAAGACCGTGGCTAGATCATTGGACCTCGAAGGTGAGACATTCGCCGAAGAGGAGACGGGAAATGTCGGCGCCCGCCATCGATCGGCCTACCGGTTGGCCGGTGCCCTTCTCGGATCGCTGGCGATTGTGATTTCCCAGGACGGTGGGGTGCGTTTCGTATGCCAGAAGGACGGACGCGTTACCTATTGGGAACAAGACTAGCCTGCTGATCGTGCTCTAGGTCTCCCCTGTGGGCGCCCCTCGACTGACCGTATCACTGTCCTTCATCTTTTGCGTGGCCGAGAAATTCTTCTGCCAGAGCGACTTCCCGACAGCCAGATCAATCGCGGCGACGTGCAAGATCTCTTTTTCGTCTCCGGAAACGGATGTGACGAATACGCGTTTTCCCCACACGACCGGACTTGATTGTCCATAACCATTGATGCGAGTCGTCCAACCAGACCTGCCGCGCTGTTCCCAGGTAATTGGCAAATCTTTAGCAAGGGCAATGCTGTCACCTGGACCTCGAAATCCGATCCATGGTTCAGCGGCGTAACCCGGAACGGTGGAGATAATCCCGAGCAAAATCAACAGGGCGCTACGCATCATTTGAGAAGCCTTCGAGATAGTTGAACTGAAGAGGACACTCAGTACGTCAGGTCAGATCGGAGCCCGCGAAACTCACGTCATCGTCAATGGCCGGTCCCCGATCCACCGACGCAGACAATTTTTGATGGAACGCCACCCACCCTGAATTCTGCAACTTTCTTCCGATCCTCCAGGGATAACAATGTCAGAGTGCCGTCACCGGGATTCGTGAAAATCGCAGCTCGACGATCGTCATCGAAACCCACCGCATGGTGTCCACTGTGCCCGTCAACTCGGCAATTCCCGACGTCTTTGACTTCCAGGCGTTTCCCTCCGACTAAGTTTCCGTCTGCTGCCAAGTTGAGCTCGATCAAACTCAACTTGCACGTCGACTCGACATCAGCGGGATGATCGTGGAATACCAGCGCCAGCGGAGCGCCTCGCCGCGGCTTCACGATCGAAGGGCCCACTGGCCGCGAACCATCAGCCAAATGGAGTGGCACCTGCACGACTTCCAATACGCTGCGACTGGCGTCGATAAAACCCGCCGCTGCGTTGCTTCCAGATCCGGTCACGAAACCGACGCAGTTCCCCCATACCTCAAATGAGCCGGTCCGACGTGGCTTCTCTCCGTCTTTTCCCAGTGACACGTGATTCACTTGAATCGTCTTGGGATCCAGGTTCGGATTCGAGTTCACCTTGATCCAGCACAGTCCGTCCGACGGTGCGAAGAATGCCTTGCCGTAACACGTTGTGGCCCCGTGAATCCCTCCGTGTGGCAAGTTCAAGGAGTATTGAACCTTGCTGTCTCCGGCGAGTGACGTGACATCCACTCGTCCCTTGTTCGGTCCGTCACGATCGATCCAGGTTGAATATGCAACTTTTCCGCCTGCGGCTGCTAATGTGATGTGCCCTCCGCCGCCGGAAAAACGGACGGCGCGTGAGCGAATCTTCGCCACATCGTCATCCCGTTTGATGCCCGCTGGATCGAACCGCGTAAAGCCACCGAGCTTGTCATTTGCCAGATAGAAAACATCGTCATAGCAATAAACGTGTGCCGGGTTCCCCTGCTTCTCATCGAGAACGCTCGCTAACACCGTGGGTGGTCGCGGATAATCCCAGTGGGAATGGTCGCCGTGGTTGTCTTCTTCGACGCCCGTGTCAATCAATACCCAGCCACTTTGGAATTTCCCGTCGTCATCATCCCGAACTCCCACTAACAACTTGCCTTTCGCCACCTCCATCTGGACGAGGTTCTGCCGTTTGATGTCCAGAGTCGGAAAACCCTTGATCATTCGAACGGCACCAAGTCGGGGCGGTTCGGCAGCTAAGACGTCGGCCCATTTCAACGCTCGTGCGTCGTCGTCTTGAAAGAAGATCCGCGTCAGAACTCGTGGAGGTGAAGCTGATTTCGCAGTAGGTGGGGCCGCATCGACTCGCAGCCCGAGAAGGCCAGACAGAATCAAGTTGAGAGCCAGGATTACTGACAACCGAGAGATTGAATGCACGAGATATCCTTTCGCCGGAATGAACTTTGAGCAGAGCATCAGCCGGTTCTGCCCTGGTGTTATTTGACTTCGATCTTCAAGTCGGTATCGGATGAATCCCAATCCGACGTCAGTGGGCTCGTTTCGGGTTTGCCATAATGGGGCGGAATGGGAATAGGGTCTGCGGAAACAGATTCGACCGTGATGCGATACTTCCCCGGTGAAAGCGTCATTCCGGTTTGGCCGTCAGCATGAATCAAACTGAATCGTCCGTTCGCATCACTGACTCCGTACGCAAGTCGATCTGTTGGTTCATGGCTGGCAAAGACGTTGACCTGCAAATCCGCGACGGTGGTCCCTCTGATAGAGACCGATCCAGGAGTACCTCCTTGAAGCTCACGTGCAGGGCTACTACATCCGATGACCCATAGTGCCAGGAGAACAATCGACGCACCGAGAGCTCGGGAAAGTTCCGCTAGCGTTAGAAATCACCTACCGTTTCGCCGCCATTGCGGCTGTGGATTGAACGATGCAACTGGGCATTCATGCCGTCGCTCAAGAAACGCACCGATCCATCACCCAGCATCACGTGAGCGCCACCCGAGTGCATGCTTCGCGGCCCGAAGAAGCCCGTTCCGTGCAATGTCACGTCGGGAATGCGGCTATTTGGCGTGGTATAGCCGTTGGTGCAGACATTGTGGGCCAAGCCTCGCAGCCATGAAGTGCCGCGTCCATTTCCCGCAGCGCTTCCCTTCCAGCCGGTTTGGACTGCGAGAACAGCCGACAAATCAGGGTTCACAAAAGGAGACGGCCACCCGCCCCCTGAGCTGCTATACCCTGGACCCGTGCCCGGGGAAGCCCCCGAACTGGCATTGAGACTTTTGCGGTACGGAAATGGCGGAGCGGTGCCTGCAGGTAAAGTCACATCAATGCCATCGCCACGAACCGCTTCGCTCATAACGACTGTGTTGGATAAGCCATCGGTGGCATCGGAGATCCGGGCATTCGAGTTCATCCAGAACATGCCGTCCGTCATACAGCGATCGTCGTAGTTTGTGCCTGTTCCACTGCCCGTGCTCACCATGTAGTTGTTTCCGGCAAAGAGATAGTCCTGGGCTGGACTACCGAGACTGGCCGACGACTGGGCGGGAGCCGGATCGCTCGGACAAAGCAGCAGCGGAACCACTTGTGCGAAGAGCGACACGAACAGCGGATTGGGAACTTGTGAACCGCCAGGCCCGGTGTAAACCTTCTGGCTGAAGTCGATCAAGTTCTGCAGATTCGCCTGATCGACATAGGGCAAAAGTCGAGCTTGCGGCGAGAATCCCGTAGAACCGCCATTCATGGGAAACACCGTGAAGGTGCTCTCGTAATTGTGCAACGCCAATCCCAGTTGTTTCAAATTGTTCTTGCATTGGGTCCGCCTTGCCGCCTCGCGTGCTTGCTGAACGGCGGGCAGCAGCAGCGCAATCAACACAGCGATGATCGCGATCACTACGAGTAGCTCAATGAGTGTGAATCCACGCTTCCGAGGCATGATGTAGACCTTTCAGGATGAGCGTCCGAGGTTTGAAATCGAACCCAATGTCCGACGAATTCGACGTACTCTAATCATATGCCGATGCATGTGCAATACGTATGCAAAAGAATCTTTGATGCTATAACAGATTCGTGCTCGGCAGTCCCCACGCGATTGACGCGGAACCTCAATGATTTCGACGCCCGCGACGTATCCGAACACAACCTTGCGGCTTGGAAAGGAGCCCGGACTCAGTAGTATGCAAGTGTGCGTCGAAGTGACTGGATGACGAAGATCTCAAAGTTCCTCACGGTACGCTCGTGATAGCCGTCCACACGCTCGTGACAGTTCCGACACATGCTTCCGAATGTCATCGGGCGAGTCGCCGTTTTCCAACAGATGCTCCAGCGTTTCCAACTTGTCGCTGACGACGCGCGCCTTCATCCGGTGGTACTCGCTCAGGCGGCCATACCGCAGATATGTCCCTACCTGGAGCCTGCGGATCCAACCTTCGCAGATGGGAAGCCAATGTAACGCATGCTCTTTCTGCCCCGTCCGAGCCGCAGTGAGCGTTTCCGTTTCCGCCAGTTTGAGTTCTTCTAACGTCTCTGCAGGCGACGGATAATAGGCAAAGCAGCCCACAATGCTGAACGCCACGATGGAGAGTAGTCCGGTCACTGCCAGAACGGGCCCGGGTACCTCAATGTCCCAGGCACCTCGCGCCAAGGTGACGGTCCCGCCCGCTTTCCTGTTCAACCATTCTTCAATGATCCACCGGCGATCGAGCCATCTGAGGAACAGCCCAAACGTCCCGAGCAGGCCCAACAGGATCGCACCGGCGATCTCATGCAATTGGGTATCCAGCTTCACCCGGCGCCAGATCTCCGCGAGATAGCCACCGGTAGGACTCGCACCCGCTACGAACGGGCAACAGTAGCTGTCAAACGCATGCGTATGGTCGGCTGGTTCAATGTCTTTCGGATAGAGTGGTCGTTCGATACCGTATGACAGCGTCACGACTACCAGCAACATCAGGCCCATCCAGATGCTCGACATTTTCCAGCCATAGTTCCGGATCATCCACGCCAGCAGGCCAAGGTTCACCCCGGCTCCAAAGATTAAGAGAATAAATGCGGCACCGATCGAATTCCCGTGCTGAAACATCGAGCCCAGTTGGCCCATGGCTGTCATCGGGGTCGCATAAGCGGGAATGGCGATGGCTGTCATCAGCAGCGGCGAATATGGGTTAGCGTGTGACATCGTCCGCTGCAGAATTCCGGCGGGCAGCAGCATGCTCAGCAGGCCAGTCCCACACAATCCGATGAAGATTAATCCGGCCGTACTGCTGACGGACTCGCGGGCCATGACGACGAGTACCGCCAACAACCGCTTGATACCATGCGGAGTTTCCGGAGGTTCTTCCGATTGGACCTCCGTATTCGGAAACATCCGGTCAAAGATCGTTCCGGAGATGGTCACCACGATCAACGAACACAACGCAAAGGCGACGATCGTGATCGGCTTGGAAAGGGTGAGTCCATAGAGCATCGACAGCGGATCAAACAGTGGCGACGACAGGGCAAACGCAAAGATTGTCCCCACCGCAATCCCACTACGACGCAACTGCTTGCAGATGGGAATGACGCCGAGTGAGCAGCCGGGTAATAGCATCCCGATCAACCAAGACTGAAACAGGGACGCAACCGTATTCGATCCGAACAGCCAGCGCGTCTGCTTCTGCCCCATCATGCGGTGCAGCAGTCCCACTACGCACAGACCAGTAAAGATGAATGGAGCAGCCTGCAGCGTGGCTTGAATGATCCGGAGGCAGGCACCCCAAAAAATGGTCTCAAACATTGTCGTGTTCCGTGGAAAAGAGATCGCTTACGGCCGTCGATCCGCCGCTGGCATGAGCGTGCGGAGTGATTCAATCGCACGACGGCATTCATTGCGCGGCGTTCCCGGAGGGCGGTGCCCTGAGTTCGCTGCACTAGCATAAGAGTCATAGAATTCCGTCAATTGAGTCGCACACTGCTTCACCTGATCCCACTCCGGCTTCTTCAGATCCGAGTCAGCGGCGATGGTTGGCAGCCACTCGAGAATATCCAGCATTTCCCGGAGTTCACGCTTCAGGGCATCGAGTGTGATACGCCCGAGTTCTGCCTGAATGCGCGCATGGCGAAGTTCAATTTGACTCACTGCGGCCGCATAGGAACGCGGATGATGCGGGGCTTGATGGTGTTCCAGGCGCTCAGTCTGTGGCACATGGACTCCGCGCACGGACGTGTCGGTTGTCGCGTTTCCGCAGCCTAATAAGGTACTGCAAAGCACTAGCAGTACCGTCGCAAACAATGCTGAGTATTCGTGATACATGGCAGTCTTTATGGAACTGAGATGGATTGCAACAACTCTTGGATAATTGACGCAGGATGTTCTCGTTCAATGCCCAGTCGCACGCTGAGCACGGGCAACGCCACATCCTGGATGTCATCAGGAGTGACGAATTCTCGGGACCGGAGAAATGCCTGAGCTTGGGCCGCCCGTTGCCAGGTCAACAAACCGCGCGGGCTGATACCAAGGGAGATGTGCGGATGCCCTCGCGTGGCTTGGGCCAGTCGCACCAGATAATCCTGGACGGTCCGATCAACATTCAGCTGACGCACGCTCTCCTGCAGGCGAAGGAGCTGGCCCGGAGCCAGAATCGCCAGCCTCGGCTGGTTATCACTATTGCTTGCCACTGCGGCCGCTAACATTTCGATTTCATCGTCCGGTTCGGGATATCCCACGCTGAGCTTCATCGCGAAACGGTCGAGCTGGGCTTCTGGAAGAGGGTATGTGCCGTGCTGCTCATGAGGGTTTTGTGTGGCGATCACGAAGAACTGCGGAGAAAGTGGATGACGCAGGCCGTCGACCGTGACTTGCCGCTCCGCCATCGCTTCGAGCAGCGCACTCTGCGTGCGCGGCGTCGAGCGGTTGATTTCATCCGCCAGCAGGACCTCTGAGAACACTGGGCCGGGGCGAAATTCAAATTCATGTGCCTTCTGATTGAAGATACTGAAGCCAGTGATGTCACTGGGCAGCAGATCAGGCGTGCATTGCACCCGGGCAAAGTGCCCCCCCACGGCGTCGGCCAGGGCCTTGGCCAGTGTTGTTTTTCCAAGTCCCGGTCGGTCTTCAATCAAGAGATGTCCCTGCGCGAGCAAACACACAAGTACGTTTTCGATGACCGCAGGCTTGCCGCGCAAGACCCCGTTCAGTGAGACGCGCACTTGATCAATTCCCGCAAGGTCACGGGCGTGCGAACTAACAGGCGGGAGTGTGTGGATAGACATCATGCTCGGTTGCGTCCAACGGCCAGGAAATCAGGCAAAGTATGATTGGGTATTCAATAGAGATCGCAGCGGCTACGACGGAGTTTGTGGTACGGCTCTTCGGGTGCGAAGGTCTTTAAGTCGCGCGAGCGTCCAGCAATTGACCATCTCGCGGCAAATCTCGCGCAGATGGGATTCCGGTGTGACGGTCTGGTGGGCGGGGGCATACCGCGCCCAGTCGCTGACCCGCGAAAAACGGTGGATCACGTCGAGCTCCGGCATCATGTGCCTGTCAGCCAGACTCAGCAGCCATCTCGAAGCAGTGTCTGAAGCACCCCGAGTGAAACCAACCCAGCGGCAGCGTTGCTCGAGAAGTTGCAGCGTGTGAAAGACATGTTGACGCGTACGTCGGGCAGGTCGTAAAAGCCACCAACCCGTGATGATGCGGTCGCTCACTTCGGCCCGGAAATGCCAGGCCATCAGCAACAACAGGCAACATGTCGCGTACGCCCAAGTGTAGTGCCACACATGCCTCGCCGCTGTTGCCAGGGCTTGGAGGCAGCGTTGCCACCAGTTCGGCGCTGGAAGTAAGACGTCATACCCGGGGGTGGGCTCCAGCGTGACCCAGGTTCCGGGAGCGGCATGGATCTCTAACCAGACATGGACGTCTTCACGGATGACGGGTGTATGACGCGACTTGGGTTCGTATTTGGCCGGGTCGACATAGAAACCAGTAACCAATCGCGTCGAGTGGCCCAGTGAGCGAAGTAGCAGCGCGGCTGCCGAGGCAAACATGTAGTCATTGCCACGTCGAGACTCGAACAGAAACTCGGTGATCGGATCGTCACAGCTCTCCTGAGCACGATAATTGCGGTCCAGCGTGCAGGTCTCACGAAGGCGGGCGACAACCGCTTCAATGCGCTCCCACTGATTCGTGCCGGGGCCGGCCCAGGATTTCGCGAGTGCTGCCAGTTTCGACTCGCTAACAGAGGATGGGATCTGCCGGTGGAAGATCTGGCCGCTACTGTTGCGAAGGCTCGTCTGTCGTAACCGCTCGCGTCGTACCGTCCGGCTTTGGATGTGAATGACCGTCAGATCGGGTAATTCATCACGATCCATTTTGACGATGCTCTCCTGCGCCCAGGCGAACATGTCTGCTCGATCGACCTTATCAATATGAATCCCCATCAGACCCGGAGGTGAAGGAATACGGTTTGTCTGCAAGTTGATGATTTTGAGTTGATGCGCTTCAGGCGAAGCGAGCACGTCTTCGGGATCACGTAGCGGAACCTGCAGCCAAGGCTGCTTGCCCAGCATGGTGAGCTTGAGCTGAGCTGGGATGCCAGACATTTCTTCAGGAAACCAGTCGACTCCATCGAACAGATCGAAGACCTCCAACCGCAAGTGTTGGGGTGTGCGTCCAGCAACGTATAGCAGCGCCGAACTCGTCACATCTTGCTGTGTTTTCAACTTCGGCGATGGGGCTCGGCGAGCAGTCGAGAATTGTTTGCCGAGCTTCTGCTGTTTGGCCATGCGTTCGTGCGCATGCTTGAGAAATTCCGGCGGCAGGGCGATGGACCGGTCTGTTTTCTGCAATTTCGGTGGCTTCCCATACATTTCATTGAAGACGTCATACAGGCTGGGCTGGGTCGACTCCATAAAGATGTCGGTCTCCACCGGCCCGAAGCTGCGCGCATCGTCTGTCGCTGGCACCATCGCCTCGCCATCGTTGACGCCACCACGTGCATGCGGATCGCTCCACTTGTCCCCACCGGAGGACGGCATCCATCCGGGCAACACCACAGCCACCTGTGGTGCAGCCAACGGCAGAATGGCCAGAACGGGCAGGAAGAGCAGCGGGATCCCAATGACAAATCGCTTGGGAACGCGTCGTCGGGTCGATCCCACCAGTCGCCCGCGCAGCGAATCCCAGTAGAGTCCCATCAGCCACCACACGCCACACAGGGCGAACAGCACGACCAGCAGATGGACCAGCGGATCGCTGGTGATTGCCGACGCGAAGATGATCAAAAACATGCTGGCGACGCAGCAGATGCGGTCGAACCGACGTTGATAGGAAATCATCGCCAGTCCGCAGACTAGATTGCGGAAGCCGCCGACTAACAACAGTTCCAGCGTGTGCCCCGAGTCAGACGCAGCCCGCAGCAGGGCGTCTAACGGGATCGGAAGTAATGCCGAGGCGATCAGCAGCCAGCTCGTGAGTCGTCCGGGAACACGTCCGGTGCCCTTCCAGCTTGAGAAAACCCGATATCCCGCCACAATCATCGCGCTGATCACAGCAGTCTTGAGCGCAATCTGCCAGCGCGCCCCTCCTGCTTCGCGTTGCGCTATTTCAAAAGTCGCCACCGCAACGAGTGACAGCAGTAATGGCAAACTTCCTGCGTGCAGCGACTTACCTTGGGCGGCCGGCGATGCGGCTGATGGGACATTAATGTTCATAGCACATCCTCCGCCAACCGTGTTGAAACTGGCCGATCACATCGTCTTGCGACTCAATCACCAGCCAATGATGGGCGGCACAAGGGCTAAACGGATGCGAGGGCGTTCCGGATTGGAATGCGGCTGTCGCCAGGACGACGAGTCGTTGTCGACCGCAGGGATGCTGCAACTCGGATTGGATATCGAGCCGGCGGTCAGTCGTTACGACAACCTCAAGGATTTCATGCCGACGATGCGAACACGTTGACAGTGGACCGTCCGCCGCGACGCCCAATCGCGGCAACCTCGCGAGTTCATCGAGAAACCGCTTCCAACCGGCTTCTCCCGGGGACACGCGAATCACTGCGGGTCCGAGATGGCATTCGAACGCGGCGTGTTGCTGGTGGTAGATCTTTCCAATGGTGGCACCAATACGAATCGCCCACTCCAGCGTACCGTTCGGCCCACATCCTGCATGAATGACCGGGTCTAGGTCGATCACGACTCGAACGGCCATCTGCATCGCAGCCTGACGCTCGGTCACGATCAATCGCCCGTGGCGAGCGGTTTGAGCCCAATTCACTCGTCGCAGCGAATCTCCCTGCCGGAAACCGCGTGTCCCCGTGAAATCTCCGCATTCTCCGACTCGATGCTCGCAAAGCAAGTCGTCTGCAGAACGCTGCTCGGTGGAATCGAGCAGCACGTCGAGTGTGCTCGTCTGCGGCCAGACTAGCAATTCCGTGGTGGACTGCACCCGCTTCCCTGCCTGCACCAATCCGAATGGAAATCCTGTCGTCAGCCTCGGAACGGTAAACGGATAGAGGCCGCGGCACGCCGGTCGAAACTCCCAATCAAACTCGCTCGTGTGCCAGCCAGGCACGCTCGCCAACGCGATCGTCGGTGTTTCCGCCAACTCCTCACCCGAGGAGAAGCCATCACGTAGAGTCAGACCCCACACCGGCCAGGGCCACCTATTGTGAATGCGTAAGCGGGCCCGCGCGGGTTGACGTTCTGTCGCCCGGATCTGCACGAATTGCAGTTCACACTGCAAGCCACGCATCGCCAGCACGGGCCAGATCCACCCCAGTGCCAATGTGCAGACAATGGCTCCGAAAGCCACGAAGGCAATCGGTTGAACGAATACCGCGCAAGCCAAGGCCGCCAATCCTGCCGTCGCCAAACTGGCCTCTGGTCGTTTGAGCCAATACACCCACCGATTCGCGCTGGGACAAAAATCATGGTGCAACACCGCGTGCAGAGCGGCACCCCACGACCTGCGAACCGGGATCGGCGTTCCGGACATGACAGCTTCCTGTGAGAAGGTCGGGACAATTCTGTAACCAATCACACGATACCAATCTCATCTGCATCAGTCAATCTATTGCAATTAGTATGCAATACGTCTTATTATGCACATGCGTTGGAAATGTGATTGAAATTCGGAATGCGACGGAACATGACCCCGGCCACGCTGTTGACGGTCATGACAGGAATGGCGCGAGAGTAAATCGCTCCAACTGATTGGCAATCGGAGCTCGCGGAAGTTTCTGAACAACTTCCGGCAGAGTGCGCGTTCCGTGAGGCGGATGTTGGTAGCTCGCATGTGCAGTATCAGGTCGGTAACACGGCGATAATAAGAGACTATTCCAATGCAATTCCAGACTTCGATGGCGGTTTTCTGCCGAGTCCTAATTTTCGCCGTCCTCACCGCACTTGCTTATCCCGTGAGTTTTGGGCCAGCTTTCTGGCTATTTCGCGCAGGCTGTGTTCCCGAGTTCGTCCTGGAAATCTATGAACCATTGGGATGGGGAATCGCAGTGATGCCAATGCCAGCATCTGATGCGTTGATGTGGTATGCATTCTACTGGGACTGATCAGGACCAATTTGAAGTCGAAGGGATCTTACTGGGGGGCTTGCAACTCAACCTTCTTTAAAGCAGGACCCACTGAGGAAAGTGGGCCATTGCATGAGCGGCGTATGCGATTTATTCTCTTTCATACGTGCATCTGTATCTTGAATGCACTCGCAACTCTTTAGAAAGGACCTCTTCCATGCAGCGAACTTCGATGTTGGTTCTGGTGGTCTTATCGTGTGGAGTGATTGCCGGTCTTCGGGCCAACGATAAATCCTAACCGCCGCATTGCAGTTCTGCTTTGGGGGAAACTCTCACTAGTGTGTATAATCGGCGGAAACTCTCCGACAACGACTCAAACCTTGAACCGGGCGGTTAATAGCTATTCGGAATGTGACAACTCAACTAAGGTTTGCTTGCGGTCCTCGGATGAGGACGCGAATCATACCTTGATGGCCTTATTGCTACGCAATCATTTGCATGGCAAATGGTTATGACGGCTTCGTGTTTCCGGCGGAAGATCCTGGCGCAAACAAAACTGAGATTCTAAC
>JAQGHS010000502.1 GCA_028291605.1 Planctomycetaceae bacterium
TTGGGATTCCGGTGCTTCTGCCGAGCCAGATCCAACGCACTGTTGATAGCAGCCACAGCTTCCGCCGCTTCGAGATCTTCGGGCTTAATCATGTCGTTATCGAACAACCAAAAGGTAACCTCGCACAAGGCCCACAGCGGAGTATCTTCCTGAAGCTGGCAGACCGGGGGAGGAAACCCTCCCGGCCCACGCTTACCCGTCACATACTGATGGACAAGCTGTCGAGAACGGCGAATTCTGCGAGCAATCTCAGCCTGAGTGATCAGATTACTCTCATCCACGTACAGCACATCCGCCCCGATTCCTGCCTTCCGGACATCGCGAATCGCGCTAAAGATCGCCGCTTTGAGAGAAGTTGCCGAGCGAGAAAATTCCATAAAAATTCGACCGTACAAGACGCTCAATGTGGAATCATCGCAGCCGGACTCAAACAAGGCATTCTCGACTTCCGTGGTGAGTTCAAACACTCCATCCAGCACGAGTGAAAAATCGAATTCGCGTTCCACAAGCTTTTTCTTCATTCGTCTGCCTCGTGTTCTTCCTCACCGTGCGGACACCCATCAATCCGCTGGCGGATTTGCCGCGCATGATTCTCAGGTACTCTGGGAGTCGACCAGACGCTGATAATGCAACCCTCGCGAGTACTATGAGGACAAAAGAGGCGTCCCCAGGCGTGTGCATGTGGGCCTGATTTCTCAACAGTCCAACCCAGCGAAAGAGCATATTCGATCGCTCGATCAATATGCTTATTGGGGTGCCGCAATCGAGCCATCTGAGTATTAATCCTAGATCGCGTGTTGACAACCGTCAAGCAGAATAGAGCCGCAGGCTCAAAGATAGTCGTTGATCGCTCCGCGATCATAACGCATTCGCAGTATCGACTAGAATTTCATTCATCTGGTTGGCGGGGTTGCGGAGAGGATTGCGAAAAATCTGAGTTTTGTTGTCAATCGCAGAGTTTCGCGCCCCATTTGAGCTATTTTTGTTGTCAATGCCCTCCTGTTTTGTTGTCAATACAATCATCTTTCGTTGCCAATACCAGATCGTCACCATCACATTTTGACTTCAGATTAAGACTAAGACCCACATGAAGTCGCCAAAACCTGGATTTCGCTGGACGCCCAACCCTCCACAGATGATAATTTAGACATCACTCAAACCGCCGCCCTGCCCTGCCCCGAGCCTCCCAACCATGCCCCGTCTCCCCGTCGACTCCCCCCTCAACCGCCGTCAGTTCCTGGGCTCCAGTGCCAAGAACGCCGCCGGCGTCGCCGCCGGAGTCGTCAGCCTTTCTGCAGCCGCCGCCATCGCTCACGGCAACGTGGAAAAAATCCGCCTCGGAATCATCGGCATCCGCAACCAGGGCAAAGAACTCGCCACCAGTTTCGCCAGCCTCCCCGGCGCCAGCGTCACCACGCTCTGCGACGTCGACGAAAGCCTGTTCCCCTCCGTCCTCAAATCGGTCGAACAACTACAGGGTGAAGGCAAGACTCCAAAGATCGAACGCGACTTCCGCCGAGTCCTCGACGACCCCGAAATCGACGCCGTAGTAATCGCGACTCCCGACCACTGGCACGCGGTGATGACAATCCTCGCCTGTCAGGCCGGCAAGGACGTCTACGTCGAAAAGCCCGTCTCGCACACGATCGAAGAAGGCACGCGGATGATCGCCGCAGCCCGCCAATACGACCGAGTCGTCCAATCGGGCCTCCAACAGCGCAGCGGAGCCCACTTCCAATCGGCCATCGACTACGTCCGCAGCGGCAAGCTAGGCCGAGTCCGCCTGGCCAAAGCCTGGACCGCCCACCTGCGGAAATCGATCGGCCACAAAGCCGACTGCATCGCCCCCCAGGGAGTCGACTACGACCTCTGGCAGGGCCCTGCTCCGTTGAAAAACTTCAACCCCAACCGCTTCCATCACAACTGGCATTGGAACTGGGACTACGGCTCCGGAGAACTCGGCAACTGGGGCGTCCACATGCTGGACCTCGCCCGCTGGGGCCTCGAGGTCACCTACCCGACTCAAGTCTCAGCCTTAGGCGGCCAACACTACTTCGACGACGACCAGCAAACCCCCGACACCCTCCTAGCCAACTACACCTTCGCGGGCAAAACCATCGCTTGGGAGCACCGTCTCTGGAGCCACCAGGGCATCGAAGGCCGCAGTGCCGCAGTCGCCTTCCACGGAGACCAGGGCACGCTCATCGTGGACCGCGGCGGCTGGAAAGTCTACGGCCAATCCGAATCCGTGACGAGCGACTCCAGCAACTGCGCGACCCCGCACCATCAAAACTTCCTGGACAGCATCCGCACGCGTTCGCGTCCCACAGCCGACATAGAAATCGGCCACATCAGCACCACCCTCTGCCACCTCGGCAACATCGCCTACCGAGTCGGCCGCACGGTGCAGTTTGATCCGCACACGCAGCAATTCGTGAAGGATCCGGTGGCTGATGTGTTGCTGGCGCGAGACTACCGTAGTCCGTGGAGTTTGCCGACCGCATAGATTGCTCTAAATGAGACTTCCAGCCAATGGGCCGAAACCACTTCATTGGAGTTAGAGAACAACTCAAGTCAAGCATTCATCGTCTTGACGATGCGAAGGCGCTGCTGGACGCTGCAAGATGGCGTGGTGCCATGTACTTGGCGGGATACTCAATTGAGTGTCTTCTCAAAGCCAAGTTGATGAAGATATTTGACTGCCAGAACTTGTTGGACCTCGAAGATGATTTGCAACGTCGTCACCTTCTCGCCGAAAATGCGACAATCTTCACGCACCAACTGGAATCGTTGTTACGGCTAACAAATGGTTTGCACCGCCTGCGACAAAACATCCAATTATGGCCATTGTTCAATATGGTCAACCGTTGGATGCCAGCTTGGCGGTACAATCCTGATCTGTCGAATCGAGAAGATGCTGAGGACTATATGGATGCGGTAGACAAGATCCGCCACTGGATTGATAATAACGTCTAAAGGAACTCCACGATGGCCGACGAACAACTCAAGCACCATATCCACGACGTCCTCAAGGACGGCTATTTCAACGACATTGATGATCTGGTTGATATCTCAGACGGCCCCGATGACAGCATTCACGTTGTCGTTGTCAGTCGTAAATTTGATGGTCGTCGCATGAAGGAGAAGAACGACCTGATCTGGTCCGAGCTGACCCAGAATCTCTCGCCGGAACAATGGGGCTTAGTGTCGTTGTCCATTGGTGTCAGCCCAGAAGAAATTAAAGCGACATAGCGACACCGGGGGGAAACAAAGAGGTCAGAAGAAAACAAAGAGTCCTGACTCTTTTGTTTCTTCTTTTGTTTCTAGAGCACCGACATCAGCGCATTGGCGCACTGAAGTAGGTTGAGGATTGAAAACGATGACACTCCGCGAACAAGTTCTTGAGCAAGTATTGGCACTGCCACTAACCGATCAGGCATTTGTAGCTCGCGCCGTGAGCAACCATCTCATTCGCCATTTGCCTCCCGAGACTGAAGAATCGGAATCGGACGAAGCAGCACTTCTCTCCGAGCTCCGTAGACGCTCCGCGTCATATCGTGCGGGCACGACCACTGCTCGCGACGCGGCCGAAGTCATGGCGGATCTGCGAAATCGGCAATCCAGCGAGCCCATGAAATGAGACTGCTCCTATTGGCTGAAGCCGAGGCAGAAGTTGAGTCGGCTCGCCAATACCTGAATCTTCAGGTACTCGATCTCGGCACACGCTTTCTCGATGACCTCGAACTCACACTTCAGGAGATCTCCCTGAGGCCAGCCAGTTTTCCGAAGCTAGAAACGCTTCCAGATGACCAAGCCTATCAACGAGCGCTCCTGAGTGTTTTCCGCTACGCGGTCATATACGAATGTTTGGACGAAGAGATCGTGGTTGTCGCGGTCGCTCATAGCAGCCGGCGACCAAGTTATTGGTTGAACCGGCGGAACCCGGGCTAGGCGAGCCTTATCTTCCAGGGAATCTCTGCATGACCCAAAAATTCCTGGCGTTCGATATCGAGACGGCAACCGACGTGCCCGGTGTTGATTTCAACTGGAGGCCACATCGACCGTTGGGGATCTCGTGTGCCGCGACATTCTCGACGGAATGCGCTGTCCCCAGGCTGTGGCATGGTGGCCAGGCACGAGGGACCCCGACCGCGCGCATGGAGCGTCAAGAAGCCGCCGCACTGGTCCAATATCTGCTCGACATGGTGGCCGCCGGGTTCACCGTGGTGACCTGGAACGGACTGGCCTTTGACTATGACATCCTGGCCGAAGAGTCCGGCCGCATGGCCGATTGCCAGCAACTGGCACTGCAGCAGATTGACATGATGTTCCACATCTTCTGCATCAAGGGCTTTCCAATTGCCCTGGACAAAGCCGCCCAAGGCACCGGAATCGCCGGGAAGACCGCGGGCATGTCGGGCATCCAAGCCCCGCAATTATGGCTGCAGGGACGCCACCAGGAAGTGCTCGACTATGCAGCTCAAGACGTTCGCGTGACCCTGCAACTCGCCAGTGTGTGCCATCAGCAGCGATCGCTGAGTTGGGTCACCAAGAAAGGGACGAAGTCTCATTGTCCATTGCCATCAGGCTGGCTGGCAGTCCACGCAGCCCTCCGCCTCCCCAGCCCCGACACATCCTGGATGGATTCCCCCCTGCTCCGATCCCAATACACGGTCTGGCTGGATGCTGTTCGGTAAGAAGTAACAGCATCCGAAGAAAGTGAACGCCGCGCGTGGATCTTACCGACAGCCTAACCAGATCAGCGACGAAACAGGCACTGAAGGATGGGCACTCCTGCCCGTCTCTGAATTCGAACCAACAATGCAGACGGGCAAGAGTGCCCATCCTACGGACCATCAACTCCGAGGTCATTCTCGATTCATCGTCATGATTGCTCGTTTCTCGACGCGATCACCAACCCTCCCTGAGAATTGCGACGATTCACCCTGATCCCTGTCAACCATCGGAATCATCCGACACAAACTCAATACTTTGCAAAAAACGCTTCAAACTTACCAAAACGTGTGGGGCCGACGCGCGAGGCGGACACTACCCGGGTAAGAAAGCATGGCAATGGATCTCACATCGCTGATCAACATTTATCGCGGACCGCTGATCGGCCTGATTGCCTCTTGGGGCGTTTCAATTGGCGATGCGACTGACATTGCCCAGGACAGCTTTTCCGAAGCTTGGTTAAACCGTGCCGCTTGCCGGGGTGACTGGAGCGATCCCGAGTTCTTCGGGCGCTGGTTGCGAGGTGTGGCACTGAATCAATTTCGGAATTGGCGTCGAAGCCGGAAGCGACGAGAACGTATCGTCAAACCAGTCGCGACTCTCGATGACCATCCCGTCGCGCCGACAGAGGTCGTTTCGTCCGAGCAGCTTGACGCACTCCGACGTGCCATTGATCGCCTGCCCGCGGTTCAACGGCAAGTGATCTTGATGCATTACCTGGAAGAAACCAGCATCGGCCGGATCGCAACTTTGCTCGCAGTTTCTGCCAAGACGGTTGAAGGACGTCTTTATCGAGCTCGACGAACGCTGCACCAACTACTGCAAAATCCCCCCTCCGCCTCGAAGATTGGAAAGGTGTTGCGATGTCTCTAGAACCAATCTCCGATGGCGAGTTGCGAGCTGCCCTCGCTCCCTGTCGAGTCGATCCAGCCTCGTTCGAAGCAGAGGTCCGCGCGCGGCTGGTCATTGCCGAACGGGACCAGGTGAATACACCTCGCTTGAGCCGGTCACCGCTCTTCAATGCCGTTGCCGCGTTATTGCCGTTGCAGCTCATGACGGGCTGTCAGACGCCGGACGCAGCTGCTAAGGTCGCACCGATTCCATTGTTTTATAAACTTCTCAGTTATCTGGCGTTTCCCGCGCTCAGCTTGATCGCGCTAGTCGTTGCCGCCATTCTGAGTGTGCAGAGAATCCGCGGTTTAGAAAGTACATATCGATCAGCGCCTGGGCAAGGCTCTTTAAATCCGCAAGAGTTAAGACAATGGATTCGCGTTCACACCCCCGCCTGGTATGCGGCGACGTCCGTCATACTCCTGGTGTTCATGATAGGCGCGACTTGGCTGGTATTCTTGGTTTACGTGGGCTCTTTCGCCTGTCTGGTCTTAGCGCTCTCATCATTGGCAAAGAGCGGCCTGGGAAGCCGGCTAACAGTCAGTCGAGTTTGCGCAATGGGCTTGATGTTTTTGGGACAGGCCTCCGGTATACGAGTCGGCAACAATGAGATTCACTTCGTCGATCAATATGCCGTAGCCATGATCTTTTACGCCGGCTTCATCGGATTAATCGCCGTCTATCTCTGGTGCGCATCGTCTTCAGTTCCGCTGGAAAGCAGCGATTGGCGGGAAAATATCTATGTGAGATCGTTAATCGGTGGAGTGGCGTTCGCCGCACTCGTGTTCCTGATGGTGAAGAACGGCAGTCCGATTCTGTCGCCCTGCACACCATTACGAATCAAGCACTACGTCGAGTCATCCCCCCCAGTCGGGCACACTTCCGCCCGCTTTATCAGCTGGCGAGAGTGGGAAATACCCGCGCGATGGACGGTCGATGCACAACTTCATCCTGATCTCTCGGCGGCGAAACGAGTCCTGGCTGAAGAGCTCGAAGGAGAAGCGCATTCATCGGTTCTGGGGAGCGCCTTTCGTATGGGGTTGGTCCGCCGTGATCAGATCGATTTGATTCATGGTCCCTATCAAAGTTACCAGGACAGAATCACATCCATATTTAGTGGCCTGAATCTCCCCATGAAATCGCAATCAATCACATTTCTGGAGCACTACGATTGGGCCATACGGGCGGCCGTTCTCAAGGGCGACCTGACTCCCGAACGGCAGGCCTTTCTCGCGGCCCGACTGCACGTCAATTTAGACGATCTGGCAACAAAACAGCATGTTCAACTGGAAGAGGCACTTCGGGCAACCCAGTTGTTAGAGCTGCTACAGGGCCCTATTGAACGTGACAGATATCGCGACACGATCCATTCCTTGCTCAGGAGGTTTCACTGCGTGGGAGGCGGCGGATTTCAATTTGCAGGGGGATTCCGAACCTATGCCAATCTTTCCACTGGATCTTTCGACGCAACGTCGCATGCCGTGCAATTGATGGAAATCTACGGAATTCCCGCAGGGATCGACCTCAATTGGATTCGCTCGTATTTGAAACCGAGCTGGAGAAACCGTTCGGAACAATGGGTTGCGGGCGCTACGCTACTACGTCTGAACAATTTACCGGGAGCTACGCAGCCGACCTATTTTCAAATCCTCTATTACGAGCGAAATATCCTGGCAGCACTGATCCTGGTGGGACTTTGTTGCTACGCGACGCTGCTTTCGCCGCCTCCCCTGCAGCCGAGCAGCAATCCAGACGTGCCAGAAGTCCGGTAGGTCAGGCCGCGCCTGATGCTGGGTGGCATAGGTTCTCGCAACCTGTGTGAGCGAAGCGAATGAGAGGCACTTCTCTCATCGACGTCCGCTAAAAGAATTTTGGCATAGGAGTTACGTGACACCTTTTCTTCCCTTTTGTCCGCGAACACGTTATCGCCGAGAAGGTCATTCCTTGGAGGGAATAGAGTTCGGGGAGCCATGTTCAAGGGCCTTCAGGTCATACCACCGGCCGGTGAAGTAACTCCCCAAGCCCGCCCCGACCAGAAACAGTACAATCGTCGAAGTTGCCCAATCCTGATGATCGCACAACCAGTAGACACAGCCGATTGTTAAGCAGAGAAAGATATAGTAATTCCGCCATCTCTGAGTCAACTTATTGCGCTGCCAATGCAGTTCCTGTTCATTCCTGAGGTTCCATTGAGATGTCAACGCAGCTCGTCGGCCGGCGCGTGGATTCGGAACATCAAGGTAATTTTCGCAAGTCGGGCACGATACCGTGTGTCCCGCGAACTCTATGGACACCTCTTGTATGGCTTTGCATTTGCGGCACAGGACTCTGACCATCGTTAAATAGTTGTCGGTCTTAAAATCGATCGGCACCAACTCCGGATGCAGCAAGGCGGAGGTGGGGATCGCCCTGACGCGTTCGGCAATCTCCGAGTGCAAGGTGTTCGGGCCAGGAGTCACAGTGCCTCGGGAAGTGATCACCCTTTGCAGATTCTGGCTGACCAGTGTCCGCAACTTGGGGGTGAGTGCTCTCATCCATGGCGCATCCGTTTCGTTCCGATGCCAGGCGACCAGAGCCAGGCTATAGCCCAGCTCGCCCAATGAGAGATACCCCAGTCGACTTCGGTTCGATGTTTCCAAGGAGTCTTGGAACCAGCGTTTGCGGGGGAGATAAGTATTCCCTGTAAACACTCCCCAGCCCAGATAGAGCGTTAACAGATCGGTAACTTTCTCGTGGTCTTTATCTTGAGTGACATCCAGCAACTTTTGGCCCAGCAGGATCTCATGAGATAATTCGTGAGCGATCACCGCAATCAAGAGTTCGGAGTTTTCCAGCAGAAATCGATCCAGCCAAACCGTCGGCTTCTCCTGATCGTATTGATACAGACCTGCAGCATTAGTCGGAATCTCGGCGAGTTCGCATTCGAGATGATCATCTCCGGAATAAAATCGCAATTTCAGACGTTGGACATTCAACCCCATGTACTCGCAGATGCGGGAGAACACGACTTCCGCGTCGGCTTCGACACCCGCATACGGATCTGGAAAGTCCTCAGGGCAAAGCGTGAGAAAGGGTGCGTTCCAAAGTTTCTCGATGCCGAATGTCGCTATGAGCCATTCAAATCGTTGCTCGACCCAGCGTTCCTTTGCAGGGCTTAGGAAGAGTTTCGCATTGCCGTCCCGCGCCTCGAATTCGGAAGTCATACGAACTCCTCACGCTGCAACTCAACAGCGAAACACGTGACTCGCTGCACGTTTGGCGGTACGGACCGAACCCCTGGCAAGGTCCGTCAGGCTGTACCTGACGGCCACTGTGAGGGACTGTCATCCATACTAAAACCAAACCTGTCGCGACTCGAAAAACGACGTGTTCTCGTTCTCAACACCAACGATCACTCTTCGCGAACTAGAT
This sequence comes from Planctomycetaceae bacterium, assembly GCA_028291605.1. Classification (GTDB taxonomy): domain Bacteria; phylum Planctomycetota; class Planctomycetia; order Planctomycetales; family Planctomycetaceae; genus JAKFVC01. Next base: position 9,037 of record JAQGHS010000502.1, read on the forward strand.
GCAGGATGTTGCCTGATGGGCTCGCCCTGATCACCAAACGGCCTCCAATTTACTTTGCTCGCACAGATTTGAAAACCTGTGCCACCCCGCGCATTCGCGTTACGCTGGGTGGCCTGGTTGCTGTGCAACTCGGATTTACAGGAGACACTCGCTACGATTCATGCCCACCTGACATCCAACCTAGCTTATAGACACCCCAATCGTTCGCACTCCAAATAACAGCGTGCCGAACTTCTCAAGACATCCCGGGTTGACGAATATGCTTCCTGTAGCCCCAGGTTGCACAGCAACCAAGGCAACCCCGCTTGGTCAAAGCGGACTAACGACAAACAACGCGGGGTCGATTGGCAATTCAAGATCGAGAACGCCCGAGTCAAACTCAAGCGACTCGACCCGACAATTTAGCATGGATGACGCACTAATCCACCCCGCGATGTATTTAATGTCGTCTGGATAGGATATGCTTATTGAATGCACTTCTTTGCCGCCATCGCGCGGTGTCAATTGAAGACTCCCGGTCGATTGTTTAGCTCAGGAAAACAATGATGTGTAATCGGATGAGCCTTGTCGTCCTCTTCGCGTGTATTTCACTGGTTGTTTCGGATCTGGCGCGTGGCAACGTTGCGGCTCCCTACCGCCCCCGTCGTGTCAGCAAGCCGAAAGCTCAAGAGATTCGGGTCGACGTTCCTGATGCTCAAGAGACTCAAGGTGACGCTCCCAATGCTCCAACGCCTCAGGGCGACACTCCCAACGTTCAAAAGACTCAGGTCGACACTCCCAAGGCTCAAAAGCCTCAGGTGGACATCCCCAATGCTGACAATATACGAGTTGACATCCTGCCCAACCACGGCCCCATCCCAAACGGGCCCGAACCAGCTGGCCTGACGACCGAGGGGACGATTGCCGCCGGCATTGCGCTTTCTCTGGGTGCCATCAGTCTGATCTTCCTGATCCGCAACCGCAGGCAGAAACCCTGAATTCGATCCTGCCCGTAAATTAAAGTGAGAACCCGCCGTCTGCCGAAACCCTGTTCATTATGGCCTGCACACTGCCACCTTCAGAGCAGCACTCTCATGTGTTGAGGGAACAATCGGCCCTCGTGTGGGGTATCGCGATCTCATCCCTCTGCGTGATGTCGCTGGCCTGTCTGCTGGCCGGTTGGTTCCCGGTGGGGTTTTCCATTGCGACCGTATTTCTGTTTGCTGGACCTCACAACTGGTTTGAGGCCCGGTACATGCTGACGCGGATGCCGGGCCGCTGGGGATCATTGAGACCCTATTTTCTGGCGGCCTTGACGGGTGTCCTGGGACTGACGGCGGCATTTGCCGGCCTGCCCTGGGTGGCGTCAGCAGGCCACTGGAGCGACTCCGCCTGGCTGGTGTCAGTGGCGGTCTGGAATACGTCGCTTGTCGCCTGGGTGACATCGCTGGTCCTGCTCAGGAGCCGTCAACATCCACGTCGTCAGTGGGACATGATTGTCCCTGCCGCCTGCGTGCTCATCGCGATCAACTGGTTGCTTCCGATGGCCTGGAGTTTGAGTCTGGTTTACCTGCACCCGCTCATGGCACTCTGGTTTCTGGATCGGGAACTTGGTCAGAAACAACCCGCGTGGCGGCGTACCTACCGACGCTGCCTGCTGTTGATACCCATCGGCCTGACCATCTTGTGGTTTCGGCTGGGAACTGCTCCGAATCTACCGGGTGACGATGTTCTGACGCGGCAAATCTCAATGCACGCGGGGGCCGGGATCGTGCCACATGTTTCCACGCATTTCCTCGTCGCCGCACATACATTCCTGGAGATGTTGCACTATGGGGTCTGGATCATCGCCATCCCGATCATCAGCCTCAAAGCGTGGCCGTGGAACATGGCAGGCGTCCCATTGGCTCGACGTTCAGCAACGTGGAAATGGTTCGTCACAATTCTGCTGGTGGGCGGAGCGGTGGCGATGATCGTTCTCTGGGGAGCGTTCCTGGCCGATTATTCGACGACCAGGGACATCTACTTTACCGTTGCCATGTTGCATGTCTTGGCCGAGATCCCCTTCTTACTTCGACTTCTCTAAATCGGCAGTCAGGATTAAACAGCCAGGCTCGTCATGTCAGTCGATTCCACCGCACTTTGGACGTTTCTGCCGATCGGGTATTTCCTGACCATTGCCATTGAAACACCAATTCTGCTGATCGGGCTTTCGGCCCGCCATTCCATTTTCCGCAGGTTGCTTGCGGGAGTTTGGTTGACCGCCTGCACGTATCCAATTGTCATTCTAGTGCTCCCATTGGTGGTGGAAGCTCCTCTCGGTCGCCGCGCCTACCTGGCTTGTGCGGAAGTCTTCGCTCCCGTTGCCGAGTGTCTGCTGTTCTGGCTGGCCTTCTGTGATCTTCCGTCATCAAAAACAGCGACCGTTCCGGCTCATCAAACAAGATCCGCGACATGTCGGGATCTGATCACCATCGTGGCCGCCAATCTGCTGTCATGGCTCCTGGGTAGCTGGCTACTTGCAGAGTAGGACGAAAATGCCGCAGGAGCAGGCAAAAGGAAGGGACGAAATCCCATTGTCCATTGCCATCAGGCTGGCTCGCGGTCCAAGCAGCCCTCCGCCTCCCCAGTCCCGACACATCCTGGATGGATTCCCCCCTGCCACGGTCCCAATACACAGCCTGGCCGGATACTGTTCGGTAAGCAGGAACAGTAACCGGAGCAAAGGGAACGCCACCCTTGGATCTGACCGACAGCCCAAGCAGTTCAGCGAAGAAACACGGCCGTAAGATGGGCACTCCTGCCCGTCCCTAATACCAATTCCAACCGGCAATGTGGACAGCCAAGAGTGCCCTCCAAAATGGCACGCGCCGCTCTTAGGCTATTTGACGTAACACGTTCGGGGATCTTTTGATGACAGTCGCAGGAGGGGAATAGCTTAGTCCACGTACGGACTCACGAGTCCAGCGTTTCCATATTCCCGCACGAATTCCAGTTGTTCCGCTTTCGGTAAACACAGCAGCGTATAGGCATTGGCGATCCAATAGGGTGGTTCTTTGCTACCTCGCGACTTTTCCATTTCCGCTTTCATAAGCACCGTTGCGTGTTCGGGATCAGCCACGACCCACGCACACAGCCACTGATTCATGCCGACACTTTCAATGCCGCCATTGCCGAGCATTTTGCTGATCAACTCCGGTTCTAAATCGGCGAGCAACCGCTTTGCCACATCCGGCTCAATAAACGCCAAATACAAAGCGGCGTTCACAGTCGATTGATAGCGGCTGACGGATGACGTTCCCTTGTCTGCCGGGATTCGTAGAGCTAGCACTCGTTGGATAATACTTTCCATGTCGTGGTGCTTGACACTCGTGGCCTGAACGGCCAGATTCGCTGCCACGGCGGGCAGCCATTCGTAATAAAACGTTTGCGATCCCGGTGTCCTGTGGGCTTGCAAGGTCTCCATCGCCTGGTCAATGAGTGATTCGGCCAGTGCAGGGTTCTCTCCAGCGACCGCGACAGCCGTCCAACCCGCCGCTTCCGCCTTAGTTCGAAAGCTTACGATGCTGTCAACCAGTTTCGAAGCGACCTGCGGCTCTACTTTCCCGATGCGGTATGCGAGATCCAGCTTCAGGCCATCGTCGTTACTCTCCATGCCCTTCTTAAGAGTTGGATCGTTCAGAAGTTCCAGCGCCCGCGGTACGTTGTACCTGGCAACTTCGAAGATTACGCGTTTGCGAAAAGATACCTTGTCGTGCTGCTCCTTGACCTTGTCTTGATAACTCAGCGCGCGAGGAACGTCGTACCAGGCAAGCCCCTGCGCGATATTCGCGGCATAGCGCTCAGTGGGGTTCTTGGACTCGGAAAACTCCTTTGCGGCAGATTCGATAAGCACCTTGCCACGCTCGGCGTCGCCTAAACGCAGAAACATTAAGCCGATGTCGGCCTTCATATAGAGTTGCCGGTTCCCGCTCACATCACCGAGTAGCGAGGCTGCTCGTTCGACAAATCTGAGAGCCGTTTTGACGGCCTGAGCGTCCTTTTCGTAGGCCTCCTTTTTCCGCGGCTGTTCCGGAGTCAGGCTGCGAGCAATCACTAGCGCGCTTTGTTGATCCATCGCTTTCGATTGTTTTTTGATCTGTTTCAATGCTTCATCTGGATCAGTCCTGGCTAATGCATTGAACCTGTGATCGCGCAAGTTTGGGACCAAGGCCAAGTTGTTCGCCTTGATCCATTCCGTCAGTTGTTTGGCATTCTGCTGTCGAATCGCGTCCAGGCTTTCGAGATTCAATTCGGACCGTGGCGCGGGTGGATCGGACGATGGGATCAACGTGAGCACGACTTCTTTTGAGGGATCGGAGGTGTAGGTCCCTGCCATTCGATATTTTGCGTGCTCAGCAAAAATGTACACGGGCCCATCCAGCAATCCACTCAATTGAAATCGACCTTTGTCGTCCGTCATTGTGGTCACAACGTCAGCCGCGTCGCCGGAATTGAAGACTGTGACCTGGGACATCGGCTTTCCGCTAGAGTCCACAACTTTGCCCGAGATCGACACGCTTGTGCCTCTCAATTGCACCTTGCCATAGTCGTGTGTGCGACCTGATTCTCCAGCGACCTGTGGCAAGTCCATTCTCGGAAACCCATCGGCTTCAATCACGACGTGGTATCGGTCGGTGTCCCAGAATCCCGATGATTCGAATTCTCCCTGTTCATTGGTCTTCACTTTTTCAATTTCGCCGCTCATGCCTGCCATTCGAGTCTTTTCGCTGACGTATCGTCGATGCCAATGCACAGCGACAGTCACATTCGGGACGGGTCTGCCCCGTTGATTGGTCAGAGTCCCCTTTACCCGAAAGGCATTTTTCGGAGACACGAGAATCGGCTTGGGATCCACCAATTCGTTGGGTTGCAGCAGGACCGCGGTCGAAGCGCCTTGCGGACTACGTACGCGAATGGGTAATGCATCTTGCGGATCGATTTGCGGGATTTCAAATCGACCTGATTCATCGGACGTAATTGTTCTCGGTAAACCTTGCCCCTGCCTGCTTGGCTGAAACCACCGGATTTCGGCACCAGGAACTGGATGTCCCTCCTCATTCACGATCGTGCCACGAAACGTGTTGGCACGCTGATACCTGAAAGTTGGCCCTTCAAAGTCTTTGGTGTACTCGACAGCCGGATTTTGTCGATCCTCCGTAGGAGCCAGGTACTCATTTGGTGCCTTTCCAGGTTGGATCACAATCTTTCCTGGCAGGAAGTAAGCTCGATACTCACCCTTAGCATCGGTCGTTGCCAAGCCGATGTAAGAACGAGTCGCTTGTTGTTTCAGAAAGAGAATCTTGGCCCCCGCTATTGGCGCACCGCTTTGATCGTCGACGACACGGCCGCGTCCCGTAATGACGCTTGGCAATGCCAATTGAACATTCTCAGTGATCTGACCCGATTTCGAATCACACTTCACAGGGATACGAAACTCCTGTGGAATTGTCCAATCGGATCCTGCTTCGGAAATGCTCAGTTCATAGCTTCCTGGCGGCACGTCTGAGATCTCAAAGGTTCCGTCAGCTTTCGGACGGTACTTGGCCGAGAACGTAAATTGCGGTTGCGGCTGATCAATCCCTCCCTCTCGTACCGACTTGATCAGCAATTCCACTTGTTCGCAAAAATCGCTTGCGGGCAAGTTTGTGATCTTGCCGCGAATCGTACCGCTCGCCTCCAGTCGCAACTCAGGCTCCGTTTTCGTGCCCCAGCGAACTTCTCTCGCAAGAACATTTGGGGCCGCGATTTTCGCGAAGATGGTGATTGATTCGGGTAGACCGATCAACGTAAATTTGCCATTGGAATCCGTCGTTGTGCTGAACTGTGTGCTGAACTGATCCGTGAACTTCATTGTTTGCCATTTCTTCTCGTTGGTTGATGGCAGAACCAAATGCGTGGGGCTGATCTTCGTATTGGGGATCGGCGTTCCTTTACCGTCGACAACTCGACCACTGTAATTGGCTTTCGCACTGGCCTTCAGCTCCAAGCCCCGTATCTCGGTCTTGTCTCGATACTCGTTGGTGAGATTTATGGACACAGATGGGGCAATTTGGCTGTCATCAGTGCGCGCAAATACCCACAGAATTGCATGTTCATCTGCTTGCGGATTGCGGTCCCGCCAGCGGGGATGCCATAACTCAAATTGCCCCTTGTCATCGGCTCGAACAAATGCCACCTGAACCGCACCATATCGGCCTCCTAGCAGTTGAGTCGTCCCCGCCAGCCACACCTGGCTCCGCCCAGCGGGCAGGCCGTCCAACTTGAAAACAGTTCCCGAAATGACGATCGAATTGGCTCTTTGTTTCGGATCGAGCGGTTCTTGAACCTTGTCGAGTTCTTGCGGACCATCGCCCTGCTTTGCCGAACCTGCGTCGGCCTTTTTCGATGCTGTGTTTGGCTTGGTGTCCACGGCGACCGCAGCAGGCTGTGCCTTCGATTTGATGGGATCCCGCTGGGCATTCGCGACTGTCAGCGCCGCGAGACTCAACAGTACAGACAGAGATGTGACGATCATCTTGCGTGAGACCTGCATGCGATCCTCCTCCTGCTTTAGAATCCTGCGAATGCGCGGAATCAATTGATGCGAGATTGATGTTCCCAGGACCCAATCCGCTGCCGTGTTCGAAATGGCCATCTGGACGAGCATTTCCGCATAGTCTTGAGGCACACTGATGTGGGTGAGTACCGCAACATCACAACAATGCTCGCGTTCCAGCCGGACCCGATTCGAGAGCCACCAGACAGCCGGATGAAAAAACAGAACGGCTTCGATCACGCGCTGGATCAGGTTGATCAGGTTGTCCCAACGCCGCACGTGAGCCAGTTCGTGCAACAGAATCATTTCGAGTTGTTCGGTCGAGATCCCCGCCAGGGTTGATGCCGGGAACAAGATGAGTGGGCGAATGATGCCTACCAGGATCGGC
>JAQGHS010000986.1 GCA_028291605.1 Planctomycetaceae bacterium
CTTGCGAGGCATCAAATCGGATCCCGATGCCATCGGTGCTGAAGTCACGTTGATCGAGGGGACTCGCAAGCTCGTACGGTTCGTCCGCGGCGGTGGAAGTTACCTGTCCACGTTTGATGCGCGGCTGTTGTTTCCGCTCGCCAGCGCGGATAACGTACAACTCCGGGTCCGCTGGTTGGGAGGGGCCGAGGAAGTATTTGCCAACCTGTCCCCCCAGATGACACATACATTAATTGAGGGCCGGGGTCTCACCGTGGCAACCCCCTGACTTCGTTGAACATTTCGCAATTCGCGGTTTGTAATACCACAGTTTGCAACACATTCGGAATCTGGATCCATCTTGTCTCCGCAGTCACCGCCATTAGTCGCCTTTCTGCGGCGGGTCGCCGTAGTCCTGACGGCGATTGCGCTGGTCTATCTGGGATACACGTGGATCGTCGAGAACCCACAGCGGCTGACCGCTCAGGGCCGCGCCGCGCTGCCGGGCAACCCCGTTCAGGCCGAACGGTTGCTGGGCCAAGCCATTGATCGTGCCGGCGGAGATCTTCCCGAGGCACTAGTACTACGAGCCCAGGCCTTCCAGTTGTCACAGCGCCCCTTCGAAGCCCTGGGAACGTTCAGCTTGATCAAGGATCCCAGCCGTTGTTCCGTGACCGATCTGGTCGCCCTGGCTGACGTGGCCCAGGCCCACGGAAATGCCGGCCTGCAGCGTAATGCCCTGGAGGCTGCTCATCGACCGGGCCCGGGTCAGATCGAAGTGCTGCACCGCCTCATTCCGCTTGAATCCGCCCTGTTCCGCAGTGAAACGGTCCTCAAGTTATGCCGTGAACTCATTCAACTGGACAATCAAGACCCCTTGCCGTGGTATGCCATGGCGCTCATTTTCAATGAACGGAAGTTGGTCGCCGAGGCCATTCAACATTGCCGAGAAAGCCTCCAACGCGACCCGACACCCGCCCACGAAGCGGAGGTACGCGGCCTTCTGGCAGGCTTATTGATTGACCGAGGCGACCTGGCCGGGGCGCGGCAGGAAGTAGATGCCTCGCTGAAACTCAATTCCACGGCCGTTGGCGTGCAGCTAACAAACGTCTATTTACTGAGAATGGAAGGCCATGCCGAGGCAGCTCTGAAACTCGTCAACCAGATTCTGCAAACCAACGGCTCCGCCAATCCACGAGCATTAATGTTGCGCGGAATTCTCAGGCTCGACACGGGCGAGTTCGAACCGGCCCAGGCCGACCTGGAACAGGTCGTCGAGTTGCAACCCTTCAACAAAGAGGCTCATTTCAAGCTGGGCCAAGCCTGTCAAAAACTCAATCAGCCCCAGCAAGCCGAGGCCCACTTTACAAGAAGCCGGGAACTGACCGAGAGCTCATTGAAAATCTTATCGGTCGAAGAAAAGCTGCAAACCGACCCGGACAACCCGGCCCTCATCAAGCAATTATCAGATCTCTACGAAGCCGTCGGCCGCAACCAGCAACCGCAAGGCGCCAATGACACACCCCACTGACTCCGCGAATTCTCGCGAGACGACGCAGGTCCCCTGACCCTATGCGGGCGAAGCGAATTGGGTGCCGTCTGGTCATCGACGCCAGTCAACTGGGAATTTTCTCATCGACGATGCGGGTGATCTTGCTCGGTGGATTTCGCGCCATCTTCCCGCTAATGATATCACTGAATTCGTCGGGAAGCTGCGGCCGTTTGCTCACTGCGCTCCCCACAGAACACCAACTTGCGAATCAATCGAGGGTGAAGTATGGCTGAACCGGAAGACTATGACCTCGTGGTACTCGGTAGCGGTGAGGCTGGCAAATATATCGCCTGGAGTTTGGCGGCTCAGGGTAAGCGGACCGCGGTGATCGAGCGCCGGTACGTGGGTGGGTCGTGCCCGAACATCGCCTGCCTGCCGAGCAAGAATGTGATCCAGGCCGCTAAGGTCGCCTCTCTCGTGCGACGAAGTGGGGAATTCGGAATCACCACGGGCGGTTGGACTGTCGATATGGCCGTGGTCCGCGAGCGTAAGCGGAAGATGGTCGACGGGTTGGTCGAGATGCACCGGCACAAGTATCGCGTCAGTGGGGCGGAATTAATTATGGGCAGCGGTGCGTTTGTCGCACCGAAGACTATCGAGGTGAACCTGAACGACGGCGGGCGGCGACTACTGCGCGGGCGGGATGTCGTCATCAGTACCGGGTCGCGCGCCAAGATTGATGAGACAATACCCGGTCTCACCGCTTCGCGTCCGTTGACTCACATCGAAGCCCTGGAACTCGATCAGATTCCGGAACACCTGATTGTGCTGGGCGGCGGTTACATCGGTTTGGAAATTGCCCAGGCGATGCGCCGCCTGGGCAGCCAGGTCACCGTCGTCGAAAGAAACCACGCGTTAATCCACCGGGAAGATGAGGACGTCACCGATGCGGTCGGCGAACTCTTTCGGGATGAAGGGATCGAAATCGTCACCGGGGTAACCGTTTCCAAGGTGGAGGGAACCTCTGGGAAGTCGATTCGCGTGTGGACGACGAACGGAGCCACAGAACTCGTGATCGAGGGGACGCATTTACTGGCGGCTGGTGGGCGGATCCCCAACACGGACGGTATCGGGCTCCAACACGCGGGCGTCGAGACTGACGGCCGCGGACATATCGTGGTCAACGCACGGCTCCAGACGACAGCCGCGGGTGTCTGGGCCGTCGGGGACTGCGCGGGAAGTCCCTATTTCACGCATATTGCTTTCGACGACTTCCGCATTGTCCGCGACAACCTCGCCGGCGGCCAGCGCGTCACGACGGGACGGCAGGTGCCGTTCTGCCTGTTCACCGACCCGGAACTCGCCCGGATCGGCCTCAGCGAAAAAGAGGCTCTGGAGCGGCACATCGGCTACCGCAAGGCGAAGATCCCGATGGAGGCTGCGTTGCGAACCCGGACTCTGTCTGAAACCCGCGGCTTTATGAAGGCCCTGATCGGGGACAACGACCAGATCCTCGGCTTTACGATGTTTGGTGTCGAGGCCGGCGAGGTCATGGCGATCGTCCAGGTGGCGATGACCGCCGGCCTGCCCTACACGACTTTGCGAGACTCCGTCCTCACGCATCCCACAATGGCGGAGGGACTCGTTGCACTGTTTTCTGCCGTCGCGGCCGGTCGATGATCGAGGCCACCCAGCGTCAGGATTTAAAACGAACTCGACCACCTTACCCTGAGTTAATTAAAGGGACGCAGCTCTTTGTTTTAGGTTCAGATCTTAATCCGCGCCCCGTCCTGTCAGGTTTCTGCGGCGTGCTCGCAATGGACTTGGGCACAGTCATCTGCGACACTCGGTTGCACGTGGATTGACCTTGCCCCGCTCACTCAACAGGT
>JAQGHS010000510.1 GCA_028291605.1 Planctomycetaceae bacterium
TCACATCCATCAGCATCGACTTCATCGGTTCCAACGGAACGAGGGCTGCGCCGCTGTCGCCTCCTTCTAGAAATGCTTCTCGGGAGTCGACCCGAAAGTTGGATTTCTGCTTCTCGGACCCGTGGCATTCCTGGCATTTGGCAACCAGCAACGGCCGAATCTTTTGTTCGAAGAATTGAAACGCGGCAGGGTCAGTTGCCGGAACCTTGGCTTCGGGTTCGGCGGCGGAAACTTCGGTGGCCGCGAACACGAGCTGGCAGGCGAGCAACATCCCGCAGAGATATTTGAGACACCGACTCATCGTTGTGGAACACTCCTGGACATGATTTTCAATCGGCGCTCATTGTCGTGCAGTGACTCTCCGCCACCGGGCTTGTCCCGGTGGTTCCCGCGCTTCTGCACTACCACCTGACTTCACGTCGATTGTAGTGCAAAAGCGCGGGAACCACCCCCGCAAGGAGGGGTGGCGTACCATCTATAATAGCCCGGCAATCGGTTCGCCGTTGTAAATATGGTGAGGCCGCTGGGTTTGGTCGAACCAGGCGGTGGTATCCGGCAGCCCAAGCGAATTGTAAATCGTCGCGGCCATGTTCTCGGGGGTTTGCGGTGAGGTCGCCGGGTAGCCGCCGGTTTTGTCGCTCGAACCGACAATGACGCCTCCCTTGGTTCCACCACCGGCGAAGAAGACGGTTTGCACGGCACCCCAGTGATCGCGGCCGGAGGTTTTGTAAAACTGCGGCAGGTGAGAGATGCGTGGGGTCCGCCCGAATTCGCCCGCCATGACGATCAGCGTGTCCTCCAGCAGGCCGCTTTCATTCAAGTCATCCAATAACGCAGAGACCGATCGATCCATTGGGGGGAGCAGACTGTTCTTCAGATTGGCGAACGCGTTGCCGTGAGTATCCCAACTCTCATTGTTGCCGAGGTTTACCTGGATCAGGTTCACACCCGCTTCGACCAGTTGCCGGGCCATCAACAGCGACCAGCCGAACGAATTGCGGCCATAGCGGTCGAGCGCTGCGGGGTTGGCCTGCTGCATGTCGAACGCTTTGCGGACTTGCGCGTCAGTCAGCAATGACAGGGCAGCCTGGCGATGCCGGTCGAATTGCTGGGCTTCGGCATGCCGATCCCAATCGCGACGTTGTTCGTCAATGTGGGACAACAAGGCCAGCCGGCCATCGAGACGCTGGCTGCCAAATCCTTCCGGCAAAGTCAGGCTGGGCATCTCAAATGCTGCGCGGCCTTTGAATGGTCGGTGCTGATGATCGAACTCATACCCCGGAAAGGCTCCGTAGGAAGCCGCTGCAAACGCCGAGGCTTCGATAAACCACGGATCGTACTGCGAACCCATGATCCCGCCAAACTGCCCCGGCAGGACGCGGCCGGAATTATGGATCAACTTATCGGGCAACATGACTGCGGGGGGTAAATTGTTCCGCGAGGGAGTCACGGCCGTCGCGATGGAAGCCATGCTGGGGAAATCAAGATTCTGTGGCTTGGAAGGATTGAAACCGATCGGAACCTGACTCCGTCCGGTCATCATGATGTGATGCCCGGCCGAGTGATCATTCGAAGGGTGAGTCAGCGAACGGACGACCGACCACAGATGGCTGCGCTGGGCCAGCAGCGGCAGATGTTCGCAGATCTGCAGGCCGGGTGTCTGGGTCTCGATCGGGTGGAATTCACCGCGAATCGTATCGGACGCCAGTGGTTTTGGATCAAAACTGTCGTGCTGACTCAAACCGCCAGACAGGAAGATATAGATCACCGACCGGGCTTTCAGGTTGCCCGCCGGATTTGCCGCGCGCAACGGGGCCAGATGATTGGTCCCCAAACCCAACAATCCGATCGCGCCCGCCTGCAACGCCGTGCGGCGAGTCAGTCCCGGATGACCCCATTTTGCGGTCCATTTTTCAGCTGGCATGGCGAATGGTTCTCCCGAGCATCGACAACATATTTGCGCTAGTTGATGGTATCGGCTGGGGCGGGTGTAAGCAAGCAGAAATAGGGGTTTACGCAGGCTTGGACCGACTCTAAAAAACTACCTCAACCCGTTGTAACTATCGACTGGAAAATGGTTAAGGGCGTTGTCTGGGTGACGCGTCTCCACAATTCCTCACCTTGATTGGGAGATTTCTTCGCGTCCTTTGTGATCTTCTGTTCAAAAATCAGAATTGGAACAGAAGATCACAAAGGACGCGAAGGAGGGGAGAAGTTACTGGGGGGTGTGAGCAATGTTCTGTCGGTGAGCCGGGTTTACACTGCTCTGCTGCCTATCGATTCATCGCATGTGGCTAAAAAAACTTTGAATCTCTCCGTAATTTGGTGAGATCGTGGTTCGGCACAGTCGCGGCGGGTAGAATGGTGGGCAGCCCCCAAAATCTATCCGAGAGTCGCCTGAATGTCGCCGCACGCTGTTTCGATCCCCTTGCCCGCTTTGCCCCCTGCTCATTCCCCGCGGCCTGAATTGCTGTCTCCGGCGGGAGAGTGGGAAGCTTTGAAGGCTGCGGTGGCCAACGGGGCGGACGCGGTGTATTTCGGTCTGTCCGATTTCAATGCCCGCCATCGCGCTACGAATTTCACCGTCGAGGAATTGCCGCAGGTGATGCGGTATCTGCACGACCACAACGTGCGCGGTTATGTGACCTGTAACACGCTGATTTTCTCGGACGAATTGCCGCAGATCACCGAGTACGTCAAAGCTCTGGCGATGGCTGGCGTGGACGCCGTGATTGTGCAGGACCTGGGACTGGCACGATTGATTCGCCGACTGGCTCCGCAGTTGACCGTGCACGGTTCTACGCAGATGACGCTGACGGATGTCCGCGGCGTGGAATTCGTCCGCAAGATGGGCGTGGAACGAGTCATCCTGGCACGCGAACTGTCCGTCAAAGAGATCGGCGAAATCTCCGCCGGGACGACGTTGCCGCTGGAAGTTTTCATCCACGGGGCGCTGTGTGTCGCCTACAGCGGCCAATGTTTGACGAGTGAATCACTCGGTGGCCGCAGCGCCAATCGCGGCCAGTGTGCCCAGGCCTGCCGGCTGCCGTACGATCTGATCGTCGATGGCGAGCAACGAGAAATGGGTGAGGTCGCGTACTTGCTCAGCCCCCAGGATCTGGCCGCGCCCGACCTGATTGATGATTTGGTGCAGGCGGGAGTCGCCTGTTTCAAAATTGAAGGTCGCCTGAAAAGCGCTCAGTATGTGGCGGCGACCACGCAGACGTATCGCACGGCGTTAGATGCGGCTTTGGAATCGCGGCCGTTTGAAATGACTCACGAACAATCCCTGGCTCTGCAACAGAGTTTTTCTCGCGGATTTTCGCACGGATTTCTATCGGGCGTCGATCATCAGGAGCTGGTCCAGGGGCGGTTTCCGAAGAGCCGCGGTGTGCGACTGGGGACGGTCGTCGAAAGGACGTCCCAGGGCGTGATCATTGAATTGCATGCTCAGCATGTGGACTCGGTCGCGGCTGCGGAGGATGGGACTGCTTGGTTGCCGGTGAAGCCGGGCGATGGGGTGGTGTTCGATGAAGGCCATCCCGATCAGGACGAGCAAGGTGGACGCGTCGTCGACGTTCAAGCAAACGCGTCACGACAGGGAACGCCGCGCGTGGAATTGATCTTCCACGCTGGCACGGTGAATCTGGCCTCGCTGGCCATTGGCTGCCTGGTGTGGAAGACGGACGACCCGGCCCTGCGACGGCGTCTCGAACAGACTTACAATCGTGACGAGGTCCGCCATCGTGTGCGGATTGATGCTCGGGTTTATGCAGCCGTCGGTGAACCGTTGCGGGTGGAGTTCCGCGATGCTCAAGGATCGGCGGGACTGGCGACGAACGATCAGATTTTGGAAGCGGCAGTCAAGGTGCCGTTGAAGCACGCGGTTCTGCGGGAACAACTCGCCCGGTTGGGGGATACTCCGTTTGAGTTGGGCGATGTCGTTCTGGAGACTTCGGCAGGTACTGTTCCTGAGGGGACTGATCTGGCAGTAATGGTCCCCAAGAGTCTGTTGAACGATCTGCGGCGGCAGGCCGTCCAGAACTTGCGGGCCGAACGTTTACAGGCAGAACGTCGCGATCAACTGTGCTTGACGGCGCTCGATGATTTGCGAGCCTCCGTGATCGACGCGGCAAAAAACGTCGGTGTTTCAGGTGACGCCGACGCTACAAAAAACGTCGGCCACGGGGCGCACCTGACGGTGCTCGTGCGGAATCTGGAGCAGTTGCAGGCCGTGCTGGATTCCCCCGGTGTGAGCCTGGTCTATTGCGATTTCGAGGAAGTTCGGCGGTATGAAGCCGCGGTGAAGATGGCTCGGGCGGCTGGCGTGCCGATCGCCTTGGCCACTCTGCGCGTCGTCAAGCCGAGCGAG
>JAQGHS010001022.1 GCA_028291605.1 Planctomycetaceae bacterium
AGCTCGGGCAATGCCTCGACTGGTGATTGGATCGACCCGACTCACATCGTTCGAAACGAACATGGTGGGGTCACAGGTTTGGTGCAAGACGCCCGAATCGTGTGGTCGGACGGGACGATCTGGGATAAGCAGCTGCAGATCAATGGTACCACCGCCACCGGTGGGGTTGTCTCCATCGCAGTGGATGCCGATCAGATTCTGCTCGCCAGTCGTCCGGGCGGCGGATCACGAGCCCGGCTGGTGAGTCCGCAGACGATTTACGCCATCGACTGGGGCATCACGGGCACATTAGTGAACGATCAAATTCACTGGTCCAACGGCACGATTTGGAAGGATTTCGGCTCGAACAACTTGAACGCCGCGTTTTCCGATATCAGCACCTTGCCGTTTCCCAACATCGTGCTCCAGGGAAGAAACGAACGGGGCTCGGCCAATTCCATCGAACTGCGTCAGAACGCGATCTTTCTGACCAGCAAGAATGGCGCTGTCACCCCGGCTACAATCACTGGACCGAACATGATTCTGGCCGTGAACTGGAACCTCACAGGAACTCTCGAGCAGGGCCAGATCGTCTGGTCAGACGGCACATCCTGGAAGGGATTTGATCCGACGCTGCTCAACTACGTCTTCGGGAACGTGTAATTCAATCGCCCGCCGAAAAGGGGAGAGTCGAACTACGGGGCGACACTCGCGCAAACGCGGGAAAAACACAAAGGTGTCAGGAACCAAATGCGTTATTTGGTTCCTGACACCTTTTCCGTCTTGTCGGTCAACTTGCAGTCGGGGTGCAGTGTTCGGAAGCGGGCGATTGATAGTGTGAGGTCATTTGTTGCGAAGGAGAGGTCTAATGAGAGTAGTTCGGGCATCGTTCCCAGTGCATCCAGCCCGGCGTCGGTGATCCGGCTGTGGGTGAGCGACAGATGACGTATCGAACGACAGGTGGAGATCGCTTCGGCACCTTTGTCTGTGACCTGGCCTGCCCAGACTGATAACCGTTCCAGTTTCGGTAATTTCGCAAGTTCCGCCAGCATCTCGTCATTCACATTCGCCCCCTGAAAGGATTTCAGATTGGGCAAACGAGACAGTAGTTTCACTGCATCCTGGTCAAAACCCTGCCAGTGCACATCAATGTGCTCCAGATTGGACTGCGCGAGCAATCGCTCCATTCCCCGTGTGGAGACTGCGGGGTGGACGAGTTTGAAGGATTTGAGGTGCTTCAAGACTTGCAACTTGTGCAGCGCGCGGTCGACAAGCAGGATTTGCATGGCGGAGATTCGCTGATTCACGTTCTTGATTTTGTCCCCCAGCGACTCCCGTAGCCAGAGCGTTTCTTCATCTGTGACGTTGCCGAGCAATTCATCTCCTTCGGCTTCGGTCCGCAGCGATAGCCAGAGTTGGACGTCGATCTTTTCCAGTTTGCGAAACTGCTGCAGTTGGATCAGATCTTGAAGATCGAACTGGCAGTTCAACTGTTTGAACTCTTGTAATTCCTCGAGCACAGCTAACTGTGGAATTTGCCCCCTCAGATCAGTGCCGACAAATTCCAGACGCCTTAACGTGCGCAGTTGAATGACGAGCGGCCAGGCTTCCGGCTTCATATTCCAGAGTGCAATCTGGCAGATGGGCCGAGTTAACTCGCGCTTTCTTGGGGGCAGGGAATTCAGACGTCTGAATTCGTCGTCCAAGTCCGAATTTCCAGTTGCCATCGTCCAGAGCTGCTGCAGGATGTCATACTGCTGTTGCAGTTCGGCTGCCGTCAGTGATTCGGTCCCTGGCGGGTCGACCTTCGCCGCCAGCGGGATGCTGACTTCCGGTCTGGCCGGACTCTCCTGCACACCAGACGGCCGTTTGGAAGCCATAGGGCGGTTAGCGAGGGCATTCGTGACCTCGGACGGCTCCGGTCGAAACAATTTCAAAGTCACATCCTGGATTTTCCCCGACTCGCAGGTGATCACGGTACCCTCGGGATTCACGATCGGCGTTTGAGCCAACTGGGTGGTAAATCCGGCCCCGATACGATAGTCGCCAGGCAACAAGATCGCCTGCAGTTTGCCTTGTTCATTGGTTAGTGGTCGATTGAGAGATAACTGATTGTCACTCCAGGATCTGAACTGGATTTCATCGCGATGATGCATTCCACCAACCAATGGCTGCGACCAGACGTCGACGCCACGAATTGGCTGCAGTGTCTTCAGATCCAGGACGGTCACATTCAGAACGCTGCCGGGTTGTAACTTCAGGACGAGCGGTTCCCGAGCAACTTCGGGCCCGACTCGGATATCACTCGCGGGAGTGGCCAGATAGGGCGAGCCGGTTGCGGGAAAGACTTCCGCGCCGAAGACACCCGGCGGCAATCGTAGCATCGCCGTTCCATCGGATGCCGTTTCCTGTGCGTGCATCAAATCCCCGGATCGGGCGAAAATCATCGCCTTTGCGGCGGGCTGTCCAGTATCACCAAAAACAATTCGCACGGGGACGTCGATCGCATTCGGCAGGACTCGAAAGACACTGTTTTCATGGATCAGTCGGTCATCAGTGAGCGATCGGACGGTGACTTTGGGGTCCGTCTTTTGTCCTGACAGCAGAGACACATTTTCGAACGAAACTGTGTGCCGAAAGAATTTCAGACGCGACTCCAACCGGGAAATCTGTTTGAGTGGCAACCGATAACCAACGGTCAGCGGACCATTTCCACCTGTGCCTTGATTGGAAAGGTGCTCATCTCCTTGCTGATCAATGGCGATCGGAGTGAAATTCACGAAGAGTTGTCTATCACCAAACCGAACGCGACCGTAATTCGTGAACGCGTTGTCGCGTTGATCGTACCACGATACCGGCTGAATCAGACGCAGACTGTCGCGAATCAAAGGGTCGGTGGGAAGCTCACCATGTTCCAGAGAACCGGGTGAATAAGTGCGTACGACCGTTTCGGGAAAAGGATCGAACCCCATGCGGAAGGTCGTCCATGTGATTCCTGGAACGCCAATTGCCATCGCATCGGTGACTGTCCATTCACTATCATTTGCGATGGAAGTTCTTTCTGGAGGATTGTCAAATTGGGAGAAGCAAAAATTGAATGCCGAACTTTCCTGTCGATGCGGTAGACTGGTAATCCGAATTACAAAAGTGCGCAAATGCTCCGGCCGTGTACTGCTGACCTCATTGTGCATTTGCTGGAACAACCTGAGGTTCCGCGGATCATGTTCGAGCGGAGTTCCGTCCGGCTTCCACCAGACGCCTGGATCAGCTCCTCCTTTTACACCCACCAGTTCGACTCGAGTCCCGTTAGGAAGAACTGTCGAAAAGGGCGATGAAGTGTCCGTATTAGTCGCTTGATCTGGATTCTTGAAGGCATCAACAATCCGTTCCGCTGCAGCCCTTGACGAGAGAAATCCTACGCTGGGCAGAAACGTATCGGTGTTGATTTCGGCCGCAAGCTTCTTCGCTGCGTTCCCCTTCACATACCACTGCAGCCCATAATTCTTGCCGTCAACGACGATTGTGATCCACCGCTTCTCTTTATCCCCGCAAGACGCAGCCAGCTTGTCTCTGGCCTGTTTGGTAAGGTGAAGAGTGACTGTGTAGTTCTCCTTCGACAAGCCATTTTTCGACAGGTCGAGATTCGTAAGGCGTACTCCTGTCACCTCGGCAGAGGTCAGCAACATGGCCGGCTGCTTGTGCATGTAAACGATAGAATCGAGATCAGAACTCGACTGAAACCCCATTTCCTCGGTCAGGCCTTTCACCTGCGTCGTTTCCACCCAGCGCAATTCGACCTTGGCCTTAGCCTGCGGTGCCTGCGCCATGACAGGGGAAGTGCAGACTGAGACCATTACGAATCCCAAAACGGAAAGCCGGTACCAAGGCATGATCGACACTCCGGAAGCCAAATGAGTTGCAGGATCGACTGTGTAAGATGTGGCTGAATGGGTCGTTGAACAGTACTGCCACTGCGCGTGCTGGGGAATCGCACGGAGTCGAAATCTGTGGCATGCTGCTCGCAATCGCGATCGCCATCATACACATGTCCAAACGCAGTGTCACTGTTTGGGCAGGGTGGCATTGGTTTGCATGCCGCGTAAAGCGAGGTCGTGGCACTGTTTCACGACCGTACTCGGTCGTTAAGCAGTGGTTCCGTGGGCTTAAGAGTCGCCAAAAGCACTGCTTAGGTGCGGCGGCGAAGTCTAATTCCAAGTCCAGCGGGATTGCGCCGCCCCGAAACAGTGGCACGAATCCGCAGGGGTGCAACTTGGGTCTCTAAAAGGCATCTCTGGTCGGGTTGGAATCGGCTGCGAATCTGCGCGCCCAGTTCGAGGGCGCACACCCCATTGCGATTGCGTGGGAACCGCGTGGATCGCTGGAAGTTGCCTGGCTGAAGGCTTCTTGAGCGACCTCAATCCCTGGAGTTTGCCACGTATCGCCAATTCGGTGGCTGCGGCGGGGTGCTGTAGAACAGAGTCGGCAGCGTGGGATTTCTGCGGGGTGTTCGCGGGAGGCTGCTGGTGGCTCTTTTGGAACGGGGTGCAGCATGTTGGTTGGATCCGTGAATATGGCTGATATGGTACGTGGGGGGGGGCCTCAAGTGACTCGGTTGGAGAAGGGGGGGCAGCGGTCGCTCAAACTTCAGCAGAAGCTGATGAACGAGGTGCTGGCGAAACGGACAGGAGGTTCGAAGCCGAAGTGCGAGCCGTTGGGGCTGGCGGGTCAGACGACACCGGTCGCCCCGGCGAAACCCGTAGTTGCGCCGAAGCCGGTGGCGGATGCGAAGACACTCGTTGCAGCGCAGCCGGGGCAGGATGTGAGAGATGTCCGCGCGGAGGTTGAGAGCGATAGGCAGCGCAGCGGTCCGCGGCTGGATCGGCGGGATGAGTTGATCAAGCTGGCTCAGCCGTTGCTGGATCAGGGGGTGCCGATCCCCGAGGTCCATGCGGCTCTAGAAAAATTTGTGCAGCGCAAGCAGTGGGGATACCTGTCGCCGGCGACTCGGGATGACATTGTCGAATCGGCGTTCGATGCGTTGGTGGACGCGGAAATGGCTGAGGAGG
>JAQGHS010000031.1 GCA_028291605.1 Planctomycetaceae bacterium
CGGCCCCGCAGGTTGGTCCACTTCGAAAACAACTTCTTATAATTCGGCTCGGTAATGACGGCCTTCTCCGTATGATTCCACAGCAAGGTAAAGACTTGCGGCCCCTTCACCTCGCCATTCACCGGCCCCCGCAAGAACACCAACGCTTCAGAAACGCCCGACGGATCGATCAGCACTTCCTGCTCAACCTGGATCGGCGAATTCATCGCGTATTGCAGTATGAACTTGTTCGGCTCGGTGCGCGAGCGATTATCGACTTTGGCCTTGAGACGGAAGCGATAGTAGCCATCCTGCGTCACGACCTGGCCGATGGCAAAGTGCTCGACGACGCCCCAGCCGTCGTACTCGCGACGATAGGTGGGGCCGCCTTGAATATGCTCGATGTACTCAGGATGAATAAACTTATCGTGGGCACCGCGCGGAATGGTGTGCTTGAAACCCGGAAAGACTTCGACTTGATCGGGCGGAGGCCGTAGCCGCAGCCACGGAGATCGGTTCTCCATCCGGTTGATCTTCGGCGGCTCGGTGACGATGGTGCGATCAGCCAGCCTGGCCGCGACTTCCAGACTCCGCTCGATCTGCGACTGATCAAAGAACAGCGCGACCCCTAGTCGGTCAAACCCCTCAGCGAGCCCATCGGCAGGCAACTCCTCGGTCAGCGGACGCACGACCAATTCATCGAGCTGCAGCAGATCACGCACGGTGTTCGCATACTCGTCACGATTCAGCCGCCGCATGGGAATCCGTCCCCCGGCATTTTTCGCCGCGAGTTCAATCCCTTGCAGTCGCTCGTTGACCCAGGATACGAGTGCGGCGGCCTTCTTGGCGTCTGGACGAGGCCGGTCCTTCGGCGGCATCTCACCCGCGTTAATCCGGTCAATCACTTCCTTCCACTGCTCAGCGACGCTTGGCGCAGTGAAATCAGTTCCGAGCAAATCGACGCGATACCCGGCCTTCGTCGTCTTTTCGCCGTGGCACGCCAGACAATGCTGCTCGATAAACGGCTTGACGTTCTCTGAGTATCCCGGCGCGAGAACCATCTTCTTGTCTGGCGATTCGCCTCGACCAACGATTCCTGCGAACAAGATTGCGATCCCGCCGGCAAAAACCCCAAGCGCGTGGCAAATGTGTCTCTTCATGCGATGTCGCCGGTCTGCAAAGTAGCCTTCACGCTCCGCGTGAAGTAAGCCGAGCGCGCGAACAAGTCATAATATATTCAGCGCTCACCGCGAGATCGGCTATCTTCACGCGGAGCGTGAAGGCTACTTTCTCCAATCTGCGGACGCCTAAACTGAATTCGCTCTAATCAGAACTTCCGGCGGTGGCTTCATTTTGAAACAAAGCTTGCGTCGCCAGATTGTACCATCACGTCCCTGTCCGGCCAAACACCTTTACACAATCTCTGATGTCACGTTGTCTTTCAGTTGCGACGACCCGTCATCGATTAGAACACTGCCGTCTTCTGATTCTGTGCCCCGCAATACAAACAGACGGTGGTACGCACGGAAACGACTCGACCACACTCCGTACACATCTGCGGCTGTTTCGCGGCCTTGCCGTCGAGCTTCCCGTCCCGGAGATCGATTTGTTCGATCAGAGTTGCCAATTCGCCCTCAGAGACCCCGAGTCGCGATTTCATAATCGTCCACATCCCCTCGCAGATCATCTGCAGGCGATCGACCTGGGACCGCAAACGTGAGATATCGTCCTTTGCTTCACCAGCATTAGTAGCGGCTCTCTGCGCCGTAGCGCCATCGGAGAGGAACGAAAGAAACTGAGTGGCGGGGGTCATCGGAATTCCTAAGTGGGAGTGAGGAACAATGATGCAGGCGAGCCCGGGTGCGTAAGCCAAATGGCACTCGCTTTGGCTGTTCGCCAAATCAGCCGCTGGGCGTTAGCCCCCGGTTCGGGCAACAATCGACTCGAATCTCCAAGGGAACCGGACGCTAACGCGTACCGGCTGATTGGCCGAGTCACAAAGTGAGTATCATTTGGCGTAAGCCCCGGGATTCCAATCCTACGTCTTCGGACCAGGTAGACAATGACGCAACGCCGGCTCGGCTTTCCATAACTCGTCGACGACCAGCGGTGCAATCGCTTTCGCCCCTTCGGCTGACAGATGCGTTCCGTCGACCTGCCCTCCGCCGTTCGGATGCGGCGGGCCAAATGCCTTCGACTTCTCAGCCCCAACGCTCTCGAAGAGTGCGATGCTGCGCGCGTGGAGATCCACGAAAGGCACCTTCTTATCAGCCGCGACCGCCTTCATCGCATCGACATAAGGGGTGAGACTCGACGTGATTTTCCCGTCTGGCCTAAAAGTGCGCCGCGCCATCGACGTCACCAGGATCGGTTGAGCCCCAGCCTGCCGCGCCTGGTCGACATACCGGATCAGATTTTCCCGGTAGGATGTTTTCGGATCGGTCTCGCGCTCGGGACCTTTGCCTGGTTGATCGTTGTGGCCGAACTGAATCAGCACGAATTTAGCCTGCTGCGAGAGCGCTTGCTTCCAAGATCCCGAGTCATAATAACTTTTCGAACTGCTGCCGCTACGAGCCGCATTGACGCATTCGGCGTCCGGCTTAAGCAGTGCAGCGAAGGCCAGCCCCCAGCCTGACTTGTCGGTGACCGTCGAGTCACCAACCAACACAATCCGCACTTTGTCCGGCTTCGGGGCGTCCGTGGCGAGTGACGACGAGGCTAATGCGGCCAGCGCGACCATGAGGCAACATATTAGAAGGATCCGCATTACTTCTCCGATTCGAATGCAGAGAATGACGCCTATACTTGCGCGTGAATCGTTTATCAGGCGTTGGAACACAACCTGGCCGCGCATTACACGATCCAAGCAGATTGTGATGCAGTACTCTACCGATCAGTTTCAATCAACCGAATTGCATTCGCAATCGTATCATGAGCTTCCACATCACAATAGCTTGGATATGTCCGTTTGTTGGCAGCGTAAAGTGCGGGCAACACATCTCGTGCGCTCGCCCCAAGCCTGCCAAGAGCCTCGGCGATCACGCTTGGATCGGAACTTGAACAGTCGGGATCTTCAAGAAACCGCTGCATTAGCGGAATGAAATACCTGATGTTGTCGCTCGGACCGACATCGATAATGTATTGAGCATACCTTTCGACTTCATCATGAGGTGGACATCCCCTGAGCAGCCCAAATGTGGACCGTTCAAATATCTCAATCCATGATTCCAGTCTGCGGATGTCCTCTTCAGATATCAAATTGTTGCGTCGTAACATGCCCTTCGGGTCCAGACCCCAACAGCGCGTACGCGAGCACATCGACCAAAGTGATTCTACGAGCTTTCGATCGATAACGTCCGAGGAATGGAAACGCTCTCCTACAACAAACAACGCTTGCATAACCACATGGAAGTTATGCTCCCGCAATCCCCGATACGGCCGCAGCATAGTGAGGAAGCCGTCATCAAGACCGATCGGTTCCCCTGATTCGTCAAACTTTCCCGAGCCATGCATTAACAGGATGTGCTCTGCTTCTTCGTAAGTCACGATGTCACTTCATTGAAAATGCGACTGGCATTCCTAGACTTTGACCTTGTCTTACACGGTAAAATCACAAACTTCGAACAACATGCGTTGGCCCTACATCATTGG
>JAQGHS010000090.1 GCA_028291605.1 Planctomycetaceae bacterium
CTTTGCTGTTCCGTTCGATGCGTCGGGATTTCTTCGAAGGGATCTCCAGCAACTTCCGCAGATCTCGCTCCGTGAACCCCTTCAGCCACTTTTTGGACAGCGCGAAGTAAAACAGCGTCCGCAGTCGCCGCATGTGATTCATGATCGTCACCAGCCCGGCCGGCTTGCCCGCTTCGGTCTGCGTGAAGTGGCTGCGGATCTTTTTGAACGTCTCGTCGTTCAGACTGCTCGTCGGCCGTGTCTTCCCCAGAAAATCGCACAACCGCTGCGAGGTCCGGTTGTAGTCGAAGTGCGTACGGCTGGTGATTTCGCGAGATGTGACCTTACCGGCCTTTTCTTCAAGGAAGTGGTTGCAGAGTTCCTCCATCGAGACCGAGTCCGAGTTGACCTTTTCCCGGGGGTTTCGGCCCGCTTGCCATTCGTCGACTTCTAGGAGATACTTCTCCAGTGCTGCAGCATGATCCTCAAGCGAACCAAAATAGACGACTCGCCCTCTGATCTTCTTGCACCACTGGTTGTTACGACGATTCGCCGTCAGCGGAAATTCCGGATACGGCTTTTCAGACTGTATGGAGGCGGCTTTTTTCGGTGGCATGCTCGTGATCTCCGTTCTTACGTGGTTGTAGTAACGGTTGTAGCACAGCAAAACAGCGAATGCAACAAAACACACGAAACCTGATTAAAACCAATACTTGCTCCCGTAGCTCAGCTGGATAGAGCGGTGGTTTCCTAAACCACAGGTCGGCAGTTCGAACCTGCCCGGGGGTACTGAACTTCGCGTGCTGTGGATTCGGGAGGTTCTCATGCCGCTCGTCGACGACCTGCAGTTTGTTACGTTGCTCGCCACCTTTCTGGGTGGCGTTGTTGCGGCGACTGCTTGGGCCTGGCTGGGTGACGACCATCTTGAGCGGACTGCTCGACACATTGCCCGCCTCAATGATCAGCTCACTTCGTTTTATGGTCCTCTCCGCTATTTTGTGCATCAAAATGACAACCTCGCCAAGTTGAATGAACGCCACCGTCGGGCGCACGCTCAAGACCATGCGAGTCGGTGGAATGATGAGCGGCAGACGGAAATGTCGGCCGATGAAGCGTCCACCTCGGTCCTGGGCGCCAGGAATCAATACACCGATCGGATCGAGAGAAACAACGACAGAATGCTGCGCCTGATTGAGGACAAGTACTCAATGGCGGATCCGCAGGACTTTGAGGTCTTGCAGCAGTTCGCCACAGACTTACTTCGCATCCACACGGAAGCTGGCGCGGCCACGAGTGACGTCCCGCGCTGGTTTCTCGATCGCGAAGAACCGATCGCTTCCTATCGCCCTGCGTTTGCTGAGCAAATTCGACGCAGTTGCGAGTCGAAGTCAGCCGAACTGAAGCGTTTGCGAGAACTGCCGCCGCAGGGGCTGGTGCCGCAGGATCTTCCGCGACAGCCGAGTTCACAGGGCCGCAGGGTATTGGTATTGATGGCCACCAGTATCGCCATCGTGATCATCGCCGGAGTTGTTGTCCTTCGATGGCGTGACAAATATGGCCGTGTGACGGATATCAAGGTCCCAGCCGGTTCGTCTGTCGAAGTCATTAACCTCGAAGCCCCTGTGAAACCACGACCCATTTTTCAACGCTCAATAACAGTGCGGCCGGTTCCCGCAGCAGAATTGCCAGAAAAGCCAATTCCTGCGTTTGAATAGAATCTCACACTTGCCGCCAGTGCAACCTCAGAGGTTCTATGGCGAGTGATCTTTAGGCCGACTCGCCGCCCGTGTTTGGTGCCGCGGCTTCGTGTTTCACTTTATGGTCAAACAGGAATGGGCCGAATGGTAACAGCGAGGCGACCAATCCCAGCGCGATCCATTTGGCCGGCCACTTCCCGTAGTGAGCGGCGCGGAAGATCGCGACAATGTAGAGCAGAAACAATCCCCCGTGAATCCACCCCGGGATCTTTACGGCCTCGGTATGACCTGCCAGGTATTTCAACGGCATCGCAATGCCGAGCAAGACCAGGAACGAGATCCCTTCGGCGATCGCGACAATTCGAAATTGAGTCAGCGGGTTAGACATCGGGCTCGGCCCTCTCCTGTTATCGATTCTCTAGACAATGTGCGGCAAACTGCGTGACTTCTAACGAGCGATGTCGCCACGAATATTCTGTTGGAGCCAGAATCGTGGATGAACTACCCGCCGGTCAAGGGATAGCACATCCGCCAACACGCGAATGCGTTAGTCGTGCGCCGACCGTCGCTCTTGCGGCATAATCGGTGAGACAGAATAATTCCGGCAGAACTGTATTGAAGAGTCCCACGGCCACCCCGTCGCGCAGCGCGGGGTGATATCCTCACTTCGATTAGGAAGCTGACTCCGTCATATGAAGCGTGTCTTGATTGTAGGTGGCGGATTTGTCGGTTTGAATGCCGCCAAAGGGTTGGGGAACGTCCCCGATCTGGAGGTCACGGTCGTCGATCGGACTAATCATCACCTGTTCCAGCCGCTGCTGTATCAGGTCGCGATGGCGGGCCTCAGCCCGGCCGATATTGCGGCTCCCATCCGCAGTCTGCTGTCCCGGTATCGGAACATTCGCGTGCTGCAGGGCGAGGTGCTGTCCTTCGACCTCGAACGCCATGTTGCCGTGGCTGATTTTGGGAAATTGCCCTTCGATTACCTCATTACAGCGTGTGGGGCGCGGCATAGTTACTTCGGTCACGACGAATGGGAAGAGTTCGCTCCGGGGTTGAAGAATCTGGAACAAGCGACCGAAATCCGTCGCCGCGTCCTGCTGGCCTACGAAGAAGCCGAACGCAGCAGCGTCCCGGAGGATCGCAAGCGGCTGTTGACATTCGTGGTGGTCGGAGGCGGCCCGACCGGCGTAGAGCTGGCCGGAGCCATTGGCGAGATGAGCCGCTTCACGCTGGCTCGCGATTTCCGGAACATCGATGCCAAGCTGGCCCGCGTGATCATGCTGGAAGCGGGCCCGCGAATTCTCCCCATGTTTAATGAACAACTTGCGGCCCGTGCGACTCGAGACCTGGAGCACCTCGGCGTGCAAGTCTGGACCGGGAGCGCCGTGACGAAGATTGACGCGGACGGAGTGGAGATCGGTCCCGAACGGATCCGGGCGGCAACGGTCTTGTGGGCCGCAGGGGTGAAGGCATCACCGCTGGGACAAGCCGCCGGACTGAACGTGGATCGCCAGGGGCGAGTGATCGTCGAACCCGATCTCAGCGTGAAGGACCACCCCAACGTGTTTGTGGCGGGGGATCAGTCTTGCTTCACTCATCAAACCGGCAAACCGCTGCCGGGAACGGCGCCAGTCGCCATGCAACAAGGGCAATACCTGGCAAAAACCATTCGTCTCGATCTGGCTGGGAAACCTCGCCAACCGTTCCGATTCACCGATAAGGGCCAGATGGCAACGATCGGCCGCAGCCGGGCCATTGTCGAGATGGGACGCCTCAAGTTCACCGGCTTTTTCGCCTGGATGACGTGGCTGGTCGTCCATATCTATTTTCTGACCGGATTCAAGAACCGCCTGTTGGTGGTACTGCAGTGGGCTTGGTCGTACCTCTCCTTTCATCGCGGAGCACGGTTGATCGTCACGAAGGAGTGGCGGTTCAACCGGCCGGAGGAAGCAAAGCCGGCGGCAATCGAAGCGCCGAAGTCGTAAGCAGTGTGTTAGTATACAGTACACGATCGACAAGGCGAGCGTCCGGCGTAAGCCGGATGGTTGTTAGCGACTTCCAAACTATCCCGTATGCTCACTCCTTCTAAATGCACACAATACTTTTATCCACAGATTTCGCAGATGGACGCAGATTGAATAAAAACAAACAGAACATCTCGTGATGCACATTGAATCCTAATCTGCGTGAATCTGCGAAATCTGTGGATACAACTCTTTTTTCATTCAACGATCACAAGTTTGAATCCCGTTCGCTTTCTACGGTGGCCGCGTAACAACCATTGGGCTTACGTCCAACGCTCGTCTTAATTCATCCTATCTCGAGCAACTACTTGGTAACCGGTTCGAGATGCACTCGAGTCACCCCATAGACCAGGAACTTCGGCTGTGTGAACCGTAGTCGTCCTTCGGGCGTCTCGAACTTCAACGCAACGGCGGCCGGTTCTTCCGGTGTCAGTGCCTCGACCTTGGTGACGCGGTATCCGGCAGGCAGCAGAAAATCGACAGCAGCGCTCTCGACTGCAATCGGGTTGTCGTCAACAAAGCCGCGGCCGGCACTTTTTTTCTCAGCGGGTTCTTTGCGGTTGAAGTTCACGAAGTGGAGGGTCAACTCGCTCCCTTGTTCCGGCCGCGTCATCGAGACTCGTACCGTCTTCGGAGCTTCGATTCGGCTCAAGCCCGCGGTCACGGGAACAGTCAGCGCGTCTGTGGCTTTGATGACTTGTTTATAGGGCTTCAGCTTTTCCGGAGTCGCGATGTCATCTGGCAGTACGTCGAACAGAACATGCTCATCCAGCAGCCGCTTGCCGAGTAGCTTAAATGCTTCCACAGGGGCCACATCGCCCGCATGCACGCTGCTGCGCGGGAAGAGCAACACCACTTCGGCATGCGACCGATTGGCGTGGTAGAGGCCGTTGTTTTCCCGCATAAATCGATAGTAGCGTACGATCGCTTCCCGCGCGAGGGGTTCCGTGAAGGTCGCATAAAAGCCCATCGCGGCGCCGCCGTTGGCGGCCAGTTCGGCAATGGCGACTCGGGCACGGGTACTTTCATACTTGCCGAGCGTGAAGGGCTTGTCATCAAAGGCGCCGCGGATGTAGCGGGCACGCAATGAGCCGTCGCCCAGTTCCCCATTTTCCAAGTCGGTGTAATGGGCCGAGCCCCCCGTGCTGTACCACAAATAATCCTCATCGCGCCCCCAGACTTCAGCCGGCAGCATCGAGCGTTCGTCGCCGCTGATCTGTCCGAAATCGCCCAGGTGATTCCACTGGCCGACGATCAAATCGGGCTTCAATGAGCGACCGTACTTCACGAAGACGTCGTCAAACGCGGCCTTGGTTCCCAGTTGCGAAAATCGCAACATCTCGCGGCGGAGTGGGGTCGATTCCTTGGGATCGTGCCAGCCCACGATTTCGGTGAACTTATGCTGGTCCAGGTCGGCGATGCCGAATTTCTCGCGCAGTTGTTCGGTGGGAAAGCGAGCTCGCAGATAGTCCTTGAAACCCGACACGCAGTGGGGGCACAGGCAGTTGTGGCGATAGAAATAGTTGGCGATAAAGCCGTCGGCTCCACGCTTGATGCCCAGCTTCATCCACGCCTTCAACACCATCCGCCACTGAGGATTGTTGAGGCACGCCCAATACTCTTTCATCCCGCCGATGCTGTAGTTGTTGTGTACGATGGGCTTGCCGTCGGCCCCGCGTTGCAGAAATTCCATGGGATCCGCCAGCGGTTTCGGGCCCAGCTCATTCTCATCCCACAGATCTTTATAGAACTTAAAGAAGCCGCGCGGGCCTTCGGGGCTTTCCGGATCACCGACCAGGAACTCCACATTGAAGTGTCCGACGACCTTGGCATTACGCTTGTGTAATTCGCGATTCAGGTTCTCAAACCAGGCACCGCACTCCTTCAGGCCCACTACGGGGAAGTGAGCGGGATAGCCGGCACCATGCGGTGTATGCGCAAGGCTCCAGAAGTGAGCTCCATACCATCCGACCTGCGCGATCTCCGGTTGCACATCATCGACGAAGGGGAGATAGAGCGGCGAGTTGTATTCGGCAAAATGAGCGATCAGCCGGGTGAATTCCGTGCGCTTCGGGGGATCTGCGGCCCGCGCGGTTGATACGGAAAGCAACAATGCGACAGCCAGCCCAATTCGGAGCGACATGGTGGACCTTTCAAAGGGAGTATTCCGGTTGACTCCATATTCAACTGTACGTCGCGAACACATGCAAGCTCACTGATGTCAGTGAGCGGGACTCGGTGGGGCTACAGCATTCCGGTTGACGTGTAGCAGAACTCGCCAAGAGCTCTGGCCGCCAACGGTCGTGGCCCCGAAGTCTTGGCGACTTCGGCTAAATAGCCTTGCGTGAAGTTGGGACAAGGCTCGTGCCACTGTTTCATGACCGTACTCGGTCATTAAGCAGTGCTCCCCAGCGACCATCTGCAAATCCGCGAATCACAGGCGAAGACAGCACTGCTTGGCGACTGAGTACAGTCGCGAAACAGTGGCACGAAACAGGGTTTGTCCCAGGATCATGCAAGGTTATTTAGGTGTACGTGGAACTCCAGTCTAAACAAAATCCCCGCCGTTCGGTTGTGCCGCACGACGGGGATGATTCTCAATGTCTGAGGTATCTCTCGACAATCTCGCTACTTGACCGGCACGATCTCAAACGTGTTGGCCTTCATGACCAGTGTCTTGGCAACTTCTGCATCGAGGGCGGGCAGTTGGGCGTAGCGCTCTTGCAGAATAGCCTGCTTCTTCTTTTCGAGTTCTTCAGCGGGGATGATTGTATAGATCCAATCGGGGAGACCGCCGGCCAAGACCATGCCGCGGTAGATTCGATCATGATGGAATCGATTCTTGGCTTCAACGGCAGACCGGACCGCCTTGACCTGATCCGCAATCGGACCCTCGGCCAGGACACCGGCGGCGAGATTGGCTCCGGCAGCGAGCTCTTCGGAAGTCAATGTCGCGACTTTCTTGCCGCCGACGCGAACTTCGTACTTTCCTGCAGCCAGCCCTGTCACTTTCAAGTTGTAATTGTTGAGCTCTTCCAGGATGGGAGCCGAAGGCAGAATGCCGACTGCGTCCATGGGGAAGAACGGCAGCGCACCGTCGAGTCGTGTGAAGGTCAGGCCTCCGTCTTTCGCGACGGCGCCTTCGACTTTGCAGTTTTGGACCGCGCCGACCTTACCGGTAGCATCGACTTCAGCGGACGAAACCAGCGACGGGAAGCTGAGCCCCTTCAGGATCGAGGCGGCCATCAAGGCTTGGCCCGGAGGTCCAGGATGGACCGCGTCGCCGCCGGTGATGCGTTCGTACTTCGGGTTCTTGGCGCGGGCACGATCCAATGCGGCGAGGTACGGATGGAATTGATCCACGAACAATCCACCGTTCTTCTCAGCGGTGACCTTGACCCCTTCGGAGAATTTCTCCAGTGTCTGATTGTAGAGGAGTCCCAGGGCAGTCGGGCCCGGGTCGGCATTGTCGAGCGGCTGAGGAGTACACCAGGCGACACGAATGTTGGCAGCCTTGGCCTGATTGGCCATGCCCTGCAAGCCGTCCATGTACGGTTTAAACGTATCTTCCCCAAAGGCTCGATAGCCGCCGTCATTCATGCCGAAGTCAACGGTCATGGCGGTCGGTTTAAAGCCGAGAACATCGCGGGCAAATCGGCCATTGCCGCCCGGAGAGCGATCGCCGCTAATGCCGACGTTGCGGAAGGTCAGCTTCCACTGCGGGAAACGGGTGACCGTCCACATCTCGACAAAATTGGAATACAGGTGCTGTTCGGTGATGCTGTCACCAATCATCACGACGGTATCACCATCCTTGAAGAAGAAGTCGGCAGCACTGGCCGGCGCGGTACCGCACAAGGCCACGACGACGAGACACCAACGCAAGCATTTCATCATAAATTCGCCCCTTCAGAGTGAGTCAGACAGCAGATTTGACGACAGCAACGCCTCGCACCTTGCCGCTGCATGGTGCGGTACTGGACAGAGAACGTCAAGGCTGCGGCTGTGGCAAAGACAGTAGTTGTTCGATCCACGAACAAAACTCGCTTGTACAGTATTTGGGATCGGGCGTTCCAATTTCCTGACCCTAACGGATCGCAGGTGCGAGTATTCTTCGGCCCTGCGGCGAAGAAATCAAAGAGTGGGATTTAGCGACAGAATGACACAGAAGAAACACAGAAAGGGACAGCTTCCACTTCCTGACTTCTGTGTTTCTTCCGTGTTCTTCTGTGGCTAAAAAAGCCCGAGGCCAGTAGCCAACAGTCAGATTACACTGGCGTTTTTCAGCGTTTTCTATCAATGCCCGCAATCCTTTAGAGCTAGCCAATTTCAAAGACGGTCAATGTGTCAATCGAGTCAACCGAAACTGCTGATTGGCCAGTCTTTTAATCGCCATTTTGTCTTATTGCTTAACATACATTGTCAGACTATCCTTTATGAATGGCGCCTTTCGGCGTTTTATATCTCCCTATTTACATTTTGTCCGGAGGTTGCGCGATGAGAGTTCATCGTTCTCGTGGTTTTACACTGATTGAACTGCTGGTCGTCATTGCGATCATTGCCGTGCTGATCGCCTTGCTGCTACCCGCCGTACAGCAGGCTCGCGAAGCCGCTCGCCGGAGTCAGTGCAAGAACAACCTCAAGCAATGGGGTCTGGCCATGCATAACTACCACGATACCGTCAGCGTCTTCCCATTTGGTTTGACCAATAATAAGCGCCACACCTGGGTCCCTGGCATGTGGTCCTTTCTCGATCAGACACCGCTGTACAATCAGTACAACTTCAGCACTGACTTTTACCTGCCGCCCAATATTATCACGAGTTCGTTCAACAGCCCTTGCGGCGCATTCCTGCCGATTTACTACTGCCCCAGCGATCCGTCAGCCAGGGAGGGGAATGGCGACGTCTACTGGCGGTCGCTAAGCAATTACGTGGTGTGCTTTTCGAACGTGCCGGTGGGAACTGGCATGAGCGCGAGCGCCACCTACAAACAAGGGATGTTTGGCATGGGCGGCTTCACGAATTATTCGGTGCCACAGACGGTCAGAATTCGTGACGTGACCGATGGCACATCCGCCACATTGTTGATGAGCGAATCGGCGCCCAAGGCCGACATGCTGAACGATGATGTGGCGGGTCCCGGAGGGGAGTTTCAAACCATCAATACGCCGAACACCCCCCCGGCGATTTCCCTGGTGTATAGCACATCCAACAACAACCAGCGGGCTGCGTCGAGCGTGCATACCGGCGGGGTCCATGCCACGATGGCCGATGGATCGGTCAAATTCTTCAGCAATAACATCAACCTGGGCGTCTGGCAGGCACTCGGATCTATCTCCGGCGGCGAAGTGGTTGGTGAATTCTAATCCGCCAGCGTCCCCACAGATCGCCTCTTCCATTCGATTCCGTACGGAGTGAATTCGCGCGGAATCGACTTCATTTCCACGATACCCGATCTCAACTGAAATACCGATATGCGAATTAGTTTGAACTTCCGGATCTTCTCGGCTCTGCTGACTTGCCTGTCAATCGGGGTCGTTCATTTCATCGTGGGATGTGCGCCAGCGGGCCCGGTCGTCGCTCATTTGTCGGGTGTCGTCACACTCGACAAGGCCCCCGTTGCGACGGGCACGATTATCTTCGTCCCCGCCGATGGCATCGGCCCCGCAGGCGGCGGACCAATCAAGGACGGAAAGTATTCCGCCGAGGTCCAGCCCGGGCCTAAGACAGTGCAGATCCGCTCACCAAAAAAAGTCGGCGAGAAGAAGGCCTATGCCAATGATCCCAATAGTCCGGTGCTGGAAATCACCGAAGAGAGTATCCCCGCGAAATACAACGCGAAATCCGAGTTGAAGTATACGGTGGAAGCCAAATCGGATGACGCTGACTTTGCTTTAGAGAGCAAGTGATGGGACGCGTAGGATAGGCATCCTGCCTGTCCGTTGTCCGTTGTCCGTTGTCCGTTGTCCGTTGTCCGTTGTTCGTTGTTCGTTGTTCGTGGTCCGTTTAGGAGCCATCGATTTACGAATGCGAAGGCTTTGTTGGAGATTTCTTCCATTGCGATCTCCGTCTCTCCGTGGTGGATCAGATCGCCATGACGAGAGAATACATTGATTCGGCACGGGCGAGGGTTTGTCACTTGATGGTACTTCAACGGACTACGGACTACGGACAGGCAGGATGCCTATCCTACGGGCCTAGTACCGATACGAAGTCTGCACATAGAATTGGCTGGCATCGTTGCGTGGCGTCGTGTTCTCGATGAACGTGCCATACCAGAACCACGAATAGCCAGTCTGGATGTCGAAGTTCGGAGTGAACGCGTAGTAACCGTAAAGGTCTAACGCGTGCCCCAGATTGCGGCCGTTGCCGGGAGTGCCCACCGGCACGCCCCCCACGTTATAGGCGCGATCGCCGTTCGACGCGAGCGAGAACCAGTGATAGGCCGCCGTAATCGCCGATTTCTTCGACGGCTTGACGTCCGCCTGCAAGGCGTAGTCGTACAAGTTCTGTCCAGACAGATTATCACTAATCGCCCAATAGGCGTGGCCCAGCGGATACATCACATTAAACGTATTGTTGTAACCATCGGTCGGACTGCGATCGCCTGAACCATAATAGAACAGTCCTGACAGCCGGGGAGTCCACGGGGCCTGCTTCCACGAATGGCCACCGATCACCGAGTAGAAACCCGCCAGAACGCTCTGCGAGTTATCCTGTCCGACCTGCAGAGCTCCTTCCGTGTCGAAGTCCCACACCCGGTACTCTTCGCCACACGCATCGAGAACGGGAAACAAGCGTGAAACCCGCGACCCGATGGTATGCCGTGATCCATCCGGCCGGCTGGGGGTATCATGCTGCGTATTCTGGTACATCCAGTAGGCGTCAAACACCGTGTTCTGCAGACCGGTGTACGTGAAATAGGCACCGCTGAATTGCACGCCCTTGTGGGCTTGATCGAACTGGTTGTCATACTGCGCGACGGTGCCAAATCCCGTGGCCGTATTCACGGGATTGACCGAGAAGACGTTCAATTTATAGTCGGTCCCCTTCAGGATGTAATTGAACCCCTGGAAGTTGCGACGGGTATTGGCCCAGTCCAGCGGTGAGACTAACCGTTGTCGACCAAACAGCAATTCTTGGCGGCCGTAGCGGAGCGTGTGCTGGCCCCAGTCGTTCTCCAGAAATTTGGCGTCGACAAAAAAGTTCTGCAGATCCCAGTGGTTGACGTCGATCGGCTGCACGAAGCCGTCCTCACCAAAGGCGTCGGCATTGATACCTTCAACGTAAAAGCGAAAGATGTCTCCCGCTTGCACGTCCAGATACTGCCGCCAGCGCAACAGATCATAGTCGAGCTGTTTCGGGCCGCCGGGACGCAGCCGATTGTCCTCGTTCATATGCCGATGACGGATTTCGCCACCGGCCGACACTTTGAAATCCTGGCCGAGGAATTCGAAGGGGACATTCTTCCAATCTTCGCCGACCAGATGTTCGTGGTTCGGATCCTTAACATATGAAAAGTCATTATCGAAGAAGAGCGGTTTCCACGGCCCCATCGGAGGCAGCGTCTTGGGCCCCGGGAATTGTGGCGGCGCTTTTTTCTTGGGTGCGGGCTTGGGTGCCGGAGGGGGCGGCGGTGCGATTGGTTCCGGAGAAACGGCGGGCGATACGGCGTCAGCCTCGGGAGCCGGAGGGACCTGCAACCCCGCCTCGTCGGCCGGCACATTACTGGCCGCCATCGGGACGCTGGACTCCGTGAGGCTGGACTCCGGGGCGTTCTCTGCAGGTGCGGCCACTGGCTCAGCGCTCACGGGAAGATCTTGCGCCAAGATCGGATTGAGCAGGATCAAGCTCACCGCAGTGGCGAGTGCCCCCGTCTTCCATGACTGTAACATGCTTGCCTCAATCCGAATCTGTGGCGGTATCTGCCGGTCTATCCGGCCGGTATGTGGGTTGATTTTTTACCGCAGTGCAACGCTGAATCGTTAAGGCGCAAACCAATTAATCGATTCCAGCGCAACGCGGTATGAGGCGCTGTGGGGGATATCGTCGGGAGTGGCAGTCAGCTTAATCTCGAAACTCAAACATCCAGGCGATTGATGAGGTGACGAGGCCGAATGCGGGGAGTGCGGGGAGTTTGTTGTAGCGGCGGCAAGATCACGTCGGCTTGAGAAATCACAGGCCCGAGATCGCCGCAGACTAAAGGGAACCCGGGGCCGTGCGGCGGCTGCTTCGGTGTTCCGAATGAATCTCGGCTTCAGTGACCAGGCGAATCAGCTCGGCCAGCGAATGAGCCTGCAGTTTTTTCATCAGCGAGGCACGGCGCATTTCCACGGCCCGCTCGGTGATGCTCAACCGCATGGCAATGGCCTTGTTGGGAGCACCGTCTCGGACAAACGCGAGCGTCTCACGCTCTTTCTCGGTGAGGCTCTCCAGACGCTGCTGGAAGTCGCTCCAACTCGCCACTTCCTCGCGCCGCTGGCGGTCTGTGGCGAGGGCCCGCTGAATGCGTTCGAGCATCGTTTGAGCGTGAAACGGCTTTTCAATGAATTCGGCAGCACCCGATTTCAACGCACGGACGGCCATCGGCACGTCAGCATAGGCCGTGATGAAAATGACCGGCAATTGCGATCCCGCCGCCGTGAGTTTCTCGAAGAGATCCAGTCCGCTCATGCCTGGCATGCGAACGTCACAAACCAGGCAACCTGGCTGATGGATGTCCAATGACTGCAGAAATTCCGCCGCGGAACTGAAAGCCCGCGCGGTCAGTCCGACCGTCTGTAATAAGTACAGCAGCGATTCCCGCGAGTCGGCGTCGTCGTCCACGACATAGATAAGGGATGGGATCTCATGCATGAACGCTCTCCTCCCTGACGTCGGACAGAATGGCATCCACAGACTGAGGCTGCGTCGACAGCGTGAAGCAAAACGTGGCTCCCCGATCGCCGTTGTTGAATGCTTCGATTGTTCCCCCGTGTGCTTCGACAATATTGCGTGCGATCGCCAGCCCCAGTCCCAACCCATCGCTGCGCGTCGAATAGAACGGCTCAAACACTCGGCCGGCATCCGATCCGACCAGTCCTGTTCCATTGTCGCGGACCGATACTTTCGCGAATTCTGGTGACGTGAATTCGGTGGAGATCCGAATTCGGCGGTCTTGCACGGAATTTGAGTCGACAGCCACAAACGCGTTTTGAATCAAATTCGTCAGGATCTGCTGAACTTGAATGCCATCGACCGGAATGAGCGGCAGGTCGACTGCCAGATGGAATTCGATCGCGACTTCGCGACGTTCCGCTTCCGGACGACAGAGTTGCTCGACGTCGCGGACCAGGTCGTTCAGTGACTCGAGACGCACTTCATGCGGCCGGCGTTGTGAGAATCGCCGTGCACGACGAATAATCTCGCCCCCCCGATGTGCTGCCGACAAGATACGCTGCAGCGGCACTTCGATGCTTTCATCGGGTGGACCATCCGTCTTCACGATGGCCAGACAGCTGCTGGCATAGTTGGCAATCGCAGCCAGCGGCTGATTCACCTCATGGGCCAGCCCGGCAGCCAGTTCACCCATCGACTTCAGTCGATCGGCATGGGCCAGTTGGTCTAATAATTCACGAGACCGCCGTTCGGCCTGCTTGCGGGCAGTGATGTCTGTCACCACCAGCAGGAAGCCTTGCTGAGTTCCATGATCGTCGAACAAAGGCTGGGCGGACGCCATAGATTCCGTTCGCTGCCCTCCCCTGCCCACGAGCGCCAGCTCCACCGGATCTGAGTGCTCGGTGCAATCAGCCAGCAACTGGAAGTAACGGCTACGATCTACCTCGACCACATATTGAGCGGCCCGAAGTCCCAGTAACTCCTCCACACTCATGCCGACGAGTTCACAAAACCGGCGATTGGCAAACTGAATTCGGCCGACGGCATCATGCACGATCAAACCTTCACTCATGGATTCCACGAGCCGCCGATATTCGGCCTCGGACGTCGCGAATCTCAATCCGACTGACGCGACTGCCGGACGGACCACCAGCCATTGAATGGCAACCAGGATGGCCAGGATCGTGCCGACAATTCCCCATCCCAGCGATTGCAGTTGCCAGACATGCGAGCGAGCATTCGACGCGTAGAGTCCCACCAGAGCCTGCATTTGTTGCAAGAATCGGTCTTCGTGCTCCATCACACGTGCAATTGCGGCATGCTGGGAGGGGGTGAGTTCCTGCCCGTCATCATTAGGCGGCCTGAGCTCTTTGGCAGCTGAGAGGATTGCCAGAAAGTCTGGTTCCAACTTGGCAAACGCCGCCAGGATCTCAGGGTGCTCCGCACCTGTCTCACCCGGCAACCGCAGTTCCGTATCGCCATGGAGCAGGCCGCGATGTGCCCGAGTCCATTCCGAGACGATCGCTGACAATTCCTCACGGCGGCGAACACGAGCTTGAGGACTCAAGCTCGTTTGCAGCGCCAGCGCAGTCTTAGCCAGCTTTTGACTGAGCATTCGCTGTCGTCCGGCCACATTGATGACAGGCGCATCGGTTTCTAACCGGAGCAAAGCGGGTTGCAGTAAGACCTGGTGGAAGACCAGCAACACGGCGACGACCGCCAGAGCACACCAGGAACGCCACCGCAATCGGACGGCCGGATTCTGCGGTACGTTTCCTAATGGCGAGAGGCAGGATGAGTCGCAACTGGGTTTCACGCGAGACGTCGATGCCTGTTTAGAGCACAAGCCCGAAGTCCTGCACGATGCTCAACACCGCCTGGATGCCGTTACCAGTGTCATCTGTTTAACATTCGCCCGGAGAGACTTGCGCGATCCGCTGACCTCAAACGCAATCTCCATACCTTCTGGCCACGATCTCAGGTGGATTGGCACCTCTGCAGCACCCAAACCAGAGATTCGACACGAAACCCTGAGATTCGCAACCTCTTACATCAACGCCAGTTTCGCTTTCCCGATGAGCTCCTCAATTGCAGGCGACGAATGCATTGCCAATCAGCGTAAATCCGTGCTGCCATGCCAAGCAATCGTGCCCACATTCTGAGCACCGGGGGTCTGGTCGACATCTTCCGATATGAGCTCCGCCGGGATTTAGAGGGCCTAACGGGCCACTTTTCGGCGAGTTTCCCGCAACTGGTCCTTCGCCTATCCGAAGGTCGCAACCAAATGTGGCTCGCCCGCCCCATCACGGACTGGCGATTGCCTTAGCGTCTGCCGGGGTTGTCGCAGTTTGGAC
>JAQGHS010000114.1 GCA_028291605.1 Planctomycetaceae bacterium
CTTTGCTGGCCTGTTCTCGGACAGTTGGAGCAACGTGAACAAAAGATCAAATAATTCAAAGAATGCGCGAGAATTCACCGGTGTGTGCGAGAACGAAATTGGTAAGTGGAAAGGAGGTCGCAGTCGAAATGAGAAAGGATCCCGCTGATCCGCCCTGCACTGTTCTCTGCGCCGAAGCCGCATGGGCATCAACTTTCAGAGGTGGCGGGTCACTGGCCCCCCTGCAATGGAGGGCGAATTCTGGATTCGTGTTACTCCTCATGGACTTGGTAGTGGCGGACTAGCACACTGGGATAACGTTCTTGCGAAAACGGCAGCACGGGTTGAAAATTAAACAGGTCTTGCGGCCTGATGAAGTTTTTTTCCACTTGCGCGTCGGATACTCCGCTGTATTGAAGTGGGAAGTCCCACCCCATTGCCTGCCTGATCTCGGTCGCGGATGTTTCCGGAACCGGGTTGAGTGGCTCGCCACGAGCTTTGCGAAGATGAAGCGCCAACCGCACCGGTATTGGGTCCTGGGAGAGGAAATTAAACCAGATGACGTATTCTCTCCCGGGCAGAATCTGACCTCCTTCATAGCGCTGGAAATAAAACGTGTTATATTCTGGAACTGGTACTTCGGGAATTGTCAGGTTGTGCTCGTGCCAAAAGTGTTTAAAACCCTCGATTGGTCCCGCTGGACTGCCAATCATCCAACTGGCCATGCCCGGGGGGGAGTGGAAACTCCAGTGCAGATCGGCAGGACCATCTAAAGGTGACGTAAATCGAATTCCGTCAAATCCCGTCTTTGAGGTATTCAGCGTGACCTCCTGCCATCTGGCGGGGGAATCCCCGACATCCACGTTGATTATGGGAAAGCTGGGCGCGGCAACTTTAAGATACTCCTGCCATTCGCGAGGGCGCTCCTGTTCTGTGATAACCAGATGTCGTAATTGCCGAAGGGCATCGTTTGCCGTTTCCGG
This sequence comes from Planctomycetaceae bacterium, assembly GCA_028291605.1. GTDB lineage: Bacteria > Planctomycetota > Planctomycetia > Planctomycetales > Planctomycetaceae > JAKFVC01. Next base: position 963 of record JAQGHS010000114.1, read on the forward strand.
AGGCGTTACAGATCCGGCCCTTGGCGTCTGATTGACCTTCTTTTGCGGAGGTCGCTTCAACAGAACACTTAAGTCGGAAGCGTCCCAGACGAGGGGGGGAATCGATTCAGGCTTACGGGGGCGAGTGCGATTACCGGTCGCGTCCCGTTGCCAGCGGGTCACTAATCTGTCGATTCCTGCGGTTACGAGAAAGCGGCCATCGCCGCTGAACTCCAATTGGTCGTGATCGGTAATTAGATAGCGGAGGACATTCTTTTGTGCGTGGTCCCAGAGAGCGACAAATCCGCCACCGATCCCCGCCAGCACTTGTCCATCCGCACTGAAGGCCACTCCTTTGATCGGATAGGCGTAGGCCGGCGGCGCTGGGGAAGGCAGGCGTACGGGCTGATCATCCTGGCCCAAGGTCCAGACCGAGATCCCTCCCTTGAAATCGCCCGCCGCGACCTGGCGCCCATCGGCAGAGAACGCGAGGCAATTCAAAGTTTCCCCGTGCCCAGTCAGACGATGAACGATCTGGCGTTGTTTAACATCCCAGATCTGGATCGGTTGGTCACCACCGATAAATGCGACTAATGAACCCGTTGGCGAACACTTAACATGTGTTACATCCACGTTGTCCGTGGGGACTCGTTCCAGCAGCGCTCCGGTCTGAACATCAAACAGGACGACGATCCCTTTCCCGTGAAAAATCGGGTCCTTTCCTGGTATTCGTTCATGGGTCGCAACGGCCAGGAACCGCCCGTCTGAGGTAAACGAAGTGGACGTAATGCCATTATTGTCTCCCTGCATCTTTTTCAGCACGCGGCCCGTCGCCAGATCCCACAACATCAGACATTGTCCCCGGCCACTGATCCCGATCGCGACGCTGCGCCCATCGGAGTTGAATACCGCTGAAGTGACATCGGCAGCGCTCTGAAACAAAAAGTGTACAGAGCGACTGATTTCCAGGCCCGATTCCACCGCCCAGACCCGCATGACGCCATCCTCTGACCCTCCCGCGACAATCGAACGTCCAGGACAAAACGAGAGCGAATGAGTTGGATATTCCCCAGCCACCCTCAGCACCCTCAGCGGAACCGCAGTCAATTCGGCAGGAATCCAGGCGTGATCGGGTTCGCGAGTGCGATTGAAACTTCCAACGGGAAACTGGGACGCTCGTTTGACCGCTTCGACCTGGGCGGCGATCCGGGTGCGAAACCTTTTGAAATCGTCCATCTGGCTTATTAGATATCCCGCATAACTAAAAAGTCCTAGGATCAGTCCAATCTTGGCCACCAGCGAAACTGTTTTCAGAGTGCGGTTGGCAGATTTCGGACGATCTGATTTTGCCCCCTGCGATTCCGCCACGAGCAACCGCGCATGGAGCGCGTCTCGTTGTGCAGTCAGGCCTTGCACTTTCCGGTGCAACTCTGATTGCCGACGCTTGATTTCATCAACTTGCCGTTGTTGTGCAGAGATACTGGCCGCCAGGGTCGCGCGGTCTCCATGATCGCCATCCACTGAGGCCGGCCGGTCGATTTGCAGTTGCAAGTCGCGCAGGATGTCTTCACCTTCTTGCGCGAGACGATTCAGTTCTCGTAACCGACGTTGCATTTCGACCAGAACGCCGTCCACAGCCGCTTGTGTGTCCTTGACGCGCTGGGGATTTTCCGGTGATCCGAAACCGAGTTGCTGCGCCATCCAATGACAACAACGTCGCCAGAAATTGGATTGTTCAGCCGCAAACAGCCCCAGCGGCAATTCGGGATCGGCCCCCAGATCCTGGAACGCGAGAAACTCGTTATCACCGGCCTGACTTCGGGGATTTGCAACAATAGCTGGTTCAACGACAGAGCCATGATGCTCATTCGCAGGCACCTTGATATCAATTAGAGATTGGACCGCGTCCAATGCTTCCTTTGCCGAACGGAACGGCACCGACCGGTCATTCCCCGTTAACCGCTCCAAAAGCGCTTCGACTTGTTTCGAAATCGCCGGCGACAATTCCCCGGAGGACTCTGGCGAATGCGGGCGAGGAGATGACTGATCCGGGTCGGATGGCAGCATTGACCGCAGCAACAGGCCAACACTTGCGAGATCCGCATTGATCGGTGGCGGCTCGGACGAGGCAGCCTCGGCGGGAACTCCATCCCTCTCGACGGGACTCTCCGCCTGCAGATCCGATAGCAGGACTCGGGATCCGCTCTGATCGAACAAGACATTGCGAGCATGCAGATTGCCGTGGCTCATGCCGAGTGACTCAGTTGCCACCAGGCCTTGTAGGATTTGACATGCAACGGTCAAGGCGGTCAATTCGGTGAAACGATCTCCATTGACCAACCGCTGTTCTAGAGAGGTTCCGTCAACAAACTCCCGCACGCAAAAGCAATGTGGACCATCCTGGCCTACGTAATAGATCGGAACAATATTCGGATGCAGGATCCGCGCGGCCGCGGCGGCCTGTGAAAAGAACCGCTTGGCCTGAGATAGATCACTTGCCAACTCAGAATTGAGCAGCTTAATCGCGACAATGCGGTCCAGTTCGAAATCACGCGCTTCGTAGACGGCGCTGCGGATCCCGCGACCGACAAGTCTAATGAGCTGATACTGCTTGAGACGCTCCACCGGCAGGGGACTTACGGGTGATTCATCAGTCATGGCAACTCTGTGTGTTTAGGTGGAAGTATGCAAGTGTCAGTAATCTGTTTGTAATACAAGACAACATTTAGTCGAGTATCTGAATCCTCAACTTCCGCAGGGACACCGTGGTCGTGTTCAGTCCCGTTCCATTGTCTTGTGCTTCAAATGCGAATCCACTGGGGACATCGTCCAGGACGGGCGTAGTCAGCCGGAAACCAGGGATTGGCTCGAGGATGTCTTCTTTGGCACCGAACTCGAAACGGAATGGAATCACCTGGGAAGTCCACGGAGATGTCGCAAGTTCGTGCCGTGCCCGGGAAACGCTGACAAGTCCTCGGTCGGGCATGTACATCACCGTAATGACGTCTCGCAGAGCGCGTGTGTGTAATTGAATTCCCAGCCGCCCAATCGATCCGGAGACCTCGATTTCTCCTGAGATGATGCCATGCCGCATTCCGACAGGAAAATAAAGATTCATCACACCTGCGAATACCGATGCCTTGCTCTTCCACACCAGGGACTCTTGCTCGGCCGTCCATCCGAATTGATTCCTGGGTGCCAGCGGCACGACTCCGTCGTCCGTATCACCTTGAACGATAAACGTCGACAGAATCTCCGACGGTGTGAGCAAGACGTCGCGGTCCGCGATGAGACGGCGCCCGAGTTCCGCGGCGGCGCGGTGGGATTGAATCAAATTCCCGAAAGGCGCAGGCGCGGGACTCGGTTGCAGCTTGGCGGCCTGATCCAGGTCTCCGGCACTGGCAGCGAGTCGCTGTGCAATCTCGGCGCTCTTCGGATCTGATTCGGTTTGAGCTAAGGACAGATCACTGAGAAATTGAAATGTGATGTGACTCTCAAAAACGGCCCGGAGATAGGTGTGCTGTGCATAGTCGGCGTGGAGCAACTTGAACTCTTTTTGGACTTCGGCGGCATGGCCACTCACTGCTGCGAGAAACACGAAATAATTCAAGGCAACTCGTTGATCGTCGGCCTTTCCGGATTTCTCGTCTTCCGCGCGATAGACCTGAGCAGCCTGCCAGAGTCGCGCATTGCGATACGCCTGAAAACTCGTGGATGACGTGCTAAGATCCGTAGTGGCGAGTCTGACCGCTTCTAAAAACAACTGTGGGATCCCTTCGTCCCAGCGTCCAGTCTTCACACACTCCTCAGCACAGGCCGCGATCTCTTCAATCGTTCCGTGTTGGTGCGGGGACAGGAATTGCAACTTGCACCGATACGCGGCACGATGTCCTGGGATGACGGAAATGGCCGCTGCGAAGTGCTGTTCGAGTTCATCACGAGGACGCCCGAGGACGGTCGTTAAACTCATCAACCGCGTGTGCGCCTGCCAGCCGTCGGGATGGAGTTGAACCGCTTTCAGCAGTTCGGCTCGCGCTTCCTCCTGCCACTGGCGGACCCGTTCTGGGGATTCTTCGCGGGCGGCCAGTTTGTCTGGTGGCCGCCGCTGGGCACACTGGATGAGAAATCGACCGCGACTGAGAAAATCCACATACCCCTGACGGTCCCGGCGCCAGGCCGCGAGAGCCTTGTCGAAAGCCCGCATGTCTCCCGTGTACAGAATGCACGACAACATGGCGGGATGAATTGCAGGATTGCCCGGAAGTTCAGCAGCCAGCTGCTCCAAATCGAGATAACAGGTCTCGGGTGGTTGCCAACGGAGCCGGTCGAGAACGAGGGCCAACCCGAGTTGTGGGTCGCCGAGTTTGGGATTAATCCGGTTTAGCCATTTCACATTCCAAAAGTCCGCGGTGGTGAACCCCATCAGGAACCGCCACGCTGCCACGCAGTCCGGATTCAAGCGAAGAAATCGCTCATATTGCATCCATTCGTTCTCATAGGTGGGCCTCTTTCGAATCAAGTCCCCCAGCAGCGCGCTGGCTTCGTCACTGGTCGTCTGAGGCTTCAGCATTCGCTGATGCTGTTCCGCGTTCAGCGTGACTTTTAAGTGACGGCAGATTTCGCTGGCGATGATGCCCGGAATCGTATTGATCTGACCTCGGCCAATCGTATGTTTAGTAGATTCCGGTGCGCTATCGAGAGTGTGCAACGTCACCGTCAGTTCCCAGCCAAGTCGTTTGTCGGCAAGCGTCGTGGTGACGGACAACTGGGCTCCGGCCGAGCGAGTGCAGGCGTTGCGCAACCGGTCATTGATCGTGGTTCCAATCCGGTCACATCCAGCGTCCAGCAAGGTGGCGAGCGCCGTTTCCGCATCCATGCCAATTTGCGACGGGGTCGCCGACCGTTCTACGGCCAGCATCGCCTGATAGCACAATCCGAGTCCGTCGGCGCGAACTCGTCCCTGAGAATCGGTGATCGGCAGCACCAGCACACCCGGCTGCTGCAGTTGGCGTCCGGCCGCCAGGAACTTTTCCAAACGATCGACGATACGCTGAGCGTCGAGTGGAGTTGCTCTCGGGAAGGCTTCCCATCGACTTGGTGGTCTAGGGGAGAGGATCCGCACGGCATTGAGTTTCAGTGGAACTGGATTCGTGCCAGCCTGTTGCTTCGATTGCGGCCCTTCATCGCCGACGGCAGGGGAAGTCCATTCGGAATACGACAAGAAGCCCGTAGATGCTGCGAGTCCAAACAGGACAAGTCCGCTGATGACTGTCCATGTCCTGATCATGAGGCGCGTCTTTTCACGCCGCTTGTGTGCCAGCATTCTAAACCCACGACTTTCCGACCGAAGTTGAAGGACCATCTCTTGACACACTTTGTGCCGTGATCTCGTGCGACTGGAACAATTAATCGGAAGTGAAATTCTTAATATAAAGCTTCAACGGAGCCTCGTCTGGCTGGGCATCTGACATGCCAATTAGGACTCTCCCATCATGACCGTTGGGAAGTTCCTGGGTTAAAGATGACAGTTCACCCTGGTCACCGATTTTGAACGACAATGCCAGTCGACCATTTCGGACCTCTGCAAACAAATGGGTCATCTCCTGAGCTTCCAGCAGGATACTTCGGGAGATCGAGAGTGGAGTTGGTTGACCGTCCAGAAATGACGACAGGATCCATTTGCCGCCTTGATGATACGGTTGTTTCGACAGGCTGTATCCGCGTTTTCCGTTCCACCCGAAGACGATAAACAGGCGGCCGGTGTTAACAAGGCGACTTGCCAGTTCCAGGTTGAAGTTCGCGCATTGCCCCATGTCGAGCGCCACTCGCTTGGCGCCAGGCTTCCGGATGAGCCCTCCTTGATTTATCCACCAGCCTCCATCGGTCGAGAAGCGCTGTAAGCCGGCATCGGCAGAGGGCCCTTCAATGTGAATGTCAGGATTCCGAGCTAAATCAAGGTTCTGCACCAGCGATTCGCGTCCGACAGGAGAAACCGCTGCCTGGACCCAGTTGGCCTGCAAAGCGCTGCTTGAAGACTCGAGCGACAGAGAATTATTGCCACTTCGAAAGAAGGTGGCTCTGATCGTTAGCGGGCACCACTCCAATTCGCCACCTTTGCTGAGTGTCGCTAATGTTTGACTATCGGCTGAAAATGTCATCAGGCTGAGCGTGGTAGGCTCGGCGTGAAGGCGATACCGACCGAGTTCGATTGCTGTGCTGGGATCCCAAACGCCGATGTCCTGATCCGTGACGACAGCCAGTCTCGTTCCGTTGGGCGATAGTGCAATCGGATACCGGGATGCATTTGGAATCTTCCATTCGCGGGCAACTATTCCCGTTTCGGCTGCCATCAACCGCACGATTCCACCAGAAACAGTCAGGACGTTCGCACTGCCGTCCAAGAATGAGAGCCAATCGATCGGAGCCCCGGTTAATTCTCGCCGAAATTGCTCTTTCTGTTGGGTAAGGTCCAATAACGCCAATTGCGAACTTCCAGTTGCCGGATCTCGACCAGTTATCAGTAGCCTGGGCTTCACATCAGGATCCCAGGCCAATGCGGAAATGTGATCCAGTATACTAAATGCTGACTCGACCTTACTCGGAGCATCGCGAGTGGCGATAAAGAGGCTGCTGTCTGTTGTCACGGCCGCGAATCGTCCATCAGGCGAAGCTGCAACTCGTCCGATGAGTGGCGGCTTTCCATCGGCACCGACGTTCAAAGTCATCTGCGAAATCACTTTGCCATTGGTCGCATTCCAGAAATGAATGTTACCGTCCTGGGAACCTGTCACGACGGTCTGGCGATCGTTCGATAATGACATGACCCGGATGGGTTGTTCCAGTGCCGGAAATCGTGGCAGAGTGGTACCCAGACCTCGGTCGAATAGCTGTAACTTCTTGCCGGCCGCAAAGACAAATTCAGAAGGATTGAGTTGCGCGAGGCCGGTCGCTGTTTGGCCCTCAGCCAACTGGATACCGGGGGAATACGAGCGCTGTTGGAAGGGTAAGGGACTGAGATCCGCTTTCCAGATCCTGGCGGTTCTGGATTCCGTCTCGGTCGTGAGGAGAAATTTGCCCTGTGGATCGAAGGCCAGTTGCGTCTTTCCCTGGGTACTGAGCACACTTCGCACGACGCCCACGGACATGTCCCACAACAGGGTGGTGCTGGCATCAGAAGACGCCATGTAATAACCGTTGGGAGCAATCGCCAAAGACTCGATCGCCTGGCGATGCGCGGGAAACTGCCCCAGATTCTGTCCCGATTCGACGTCCCACAGCAATAGATGTCCTTGATTATCTCCAGAGATCAGAGCCTTTCCATCAGGCCCAAACGCCAGTGCCGTAATAGGAGTGGTGTGAGCCGTAAGAGACTTGACCCAATGCCCCGATTCTAAATTGTGGAAATGAATCTGTCCTTGCGACGTTCCGGAGGCAATCAGTCTGCCCCGCGGGTCAAAACTCATGACCCGGGGATCGTAGTCGGCGGCCTGTAACACGCGCGGCGGTGTTATCATGTCCTTTGTGCTCCAAAGACGAAGGAGTGCTCGACCCTTGCGCGGAACATGAATTGCGGCCAGAGATTGACCATCCGGGCTGATCGCCATTGTGCTTGCCGGTTGTTCAAAGCGTTCGGACAAGTGCATCAAGGTTCCCGTTTGAACGTCGTGCAGTTGTAGCTGGTATTGGACCACCTTACTCGCGCCCTGCTCGACGTCGACGGCTAACGTCTTCCAATCGGGGCTAAGGATCGTTTTGACACTGCGACCGTCGACCTGCGGCGTCGTCTTGGGGTCGAAGCTTCCGGGTTGCAAGCTGCGATACTGAACTTCGTTCGCCGTCACGATTGCCACCTGGGTACCGGACGGATCAAACGAGCCACCTTGCACACTACCTGCGATGGGAAACCGATTGAGAGGGATCGAAAGTAACTCGGGGGGTATCTGCACGTTATCCGGTTGCGATTTGTTCTTTGTCAGCTCCGAATGAGCGGTTGACTGAATCGAATTAGGTATGACAAGCGTTGCTTCATCCGAATTGCCAGGAAATGTTGCGACAAGGCTCCCCGCGACAAGCAATAGCAGCAGGAGCCCTCCCGCGATGAGCACGGTGTGAGACTTCGATTTGGGTGAGATCCGACCACTCTCGACGGCAACTCGGACTCCAGCCATCTTCAGGCGGGCATTAAGAATATCGCGTTGGTTCTCGAGTTGTCGGCGTTTCGTGATGATTTGTGCCAGCCGCACCTTCACGGCGTCCAGGTGGTCACGTTGCTCGGCAGCCTGTCGTTCGAGTTCGGCGGCGGTGAGCTGCGCGGCGATTTCAGCCCCTTGAGCTTTGTGGATCTGCGACACACCGGTCTCATTAGCCGCTTGCTTTCCGGCCTGCAGTGAGACCTGGCGATGCTCCCTGGCCTGGGCCAGAAGATCATTAATCACCGACTCCGCTTCTTCTTTGATTTGGCGCAGCTCGCGTTCCTGACGAGCGTAGTGCGCCGCTGCTGCGTCGATTTGTTGAGACGTGTTTTGCAGGCGCTGAACGACTTCGGGGGCATGGCGCCAGAACAAACTTTTCGCCCGATTCTGCGCCTGCTCCCACCACCCCGGGGCTTGGACATCGGTCGGTTCATAGGCGACCGTCGGCAGCTCCGAAAGCAGGCTCTCGGGAGCGAAAATCATCGAACTTCGCGGTGGCCGGGGAAGCATCTCGGGTGCGGACTGGCGATCTGCCCCGGATGGCAATGGTTGCCCCTGGCGGAAGGCGCGGAGGTCCGCCAGGACTTCATCACCGGTCTGGTGCCGGTCTGCCGGTGCCTTGCGCATGAGCTTGGCGATGATGGCTGCCAGGCTGGCGGGAACGTGCGGAGCCAGTTGCGTCAGCGATGGCGGGCGTTCATAGACGTGTTGAAAAATCAACGCCGTGGGACTGTTCGCCTCGAACGGCAGTTTACCACTGAGTAACTGGAACAGCAGAACGCCGAATGAATAAAGGTCACTCCGGCCATCGACCGCCTGTCCGCGACCTTGTTCCGGCGAAATGTAATCGACCGTCCCCATGACGACGCCGGTCGCGGTATAGCCTGTACCCGAAGAGTCTACCGATTTGACGAGTCCGAAGTCCGCCAGCAGCGCCCGGCGATGCTGCCGATCCAGCAGGATATTGCCGGGTTTAATGTCGCGGTGTACCAGGCCCATTTTATGGGCTGCGTTCAGTCCGGCCAGGGCCTGCTCAACAATGGCTATGGCTTCGTCGACATTGAGCTTGCCTTTTTGGTGCAGCAAGTCGGCGACTGATTCACCGGCCACATACTGCATGGCGAAGAAGTGATTTCCCGCGTCCTCGCCAATGAAATAAATCTGGATGATGTTGGGATGGACCAGCCGCGCCGCGGCGGTGGCCTCGGCTTTAAACCGGCGCACGAATTCACTCTGCCGAGCCAGATCGGCTGGCAGGACTTTAATCGCTACCTTCCGGTCGAGACCCTGTTCATACCCCAGATAAACATCACCCATGCCCCCCCGGCCGATGCGGTCCACGACGTCATAATGCCCCAGCCTGGTAAAAGGGAGGGCGCCATCGGAAGCTCCTGGGGAAGCCGCGGGACTAATCCAGGTCTTAGTGTCGGGGGACTGGACGAAGCTGGGTTTCGTATCGCCCGTAGAACCGCTCGAAACGGATGGCGGGTTCTCGTCAGCAATTTGCGGCGCCGGTTCTGGGTTGGACGGATCGATATCGAGAGCGCCGGCAAACTCGGCCACGTCGCGGAATCGTTCCCGTCCGTCACTGCCCAATGCCCGTTCCACGATGGGACGCAAGCCAATCGGCATATCACGTTTGACTCGCGCACTGCGTAGATAGGCTGCCACAGATTCCCCCGTGAGCAGCCGGCACAACAGCACGCCCAGCGAGTATATATCGATCTGACAAGGGTCAAGCGGGATGCTGGCTTGCTGCAGTTTCTCGCGAGCAGCAACGATCTCGGCTGGTAGTTCACCGACCGAAAGTGGTTTTAACTCCGGAGGCAAGTATTGTCGAATATCCTCGGGTGAAAGAGTGGGCACAACTGAGGCGGCGTCGCGCAATGCAGGCACCCGGTCCGCATCCAGGGCCACATGGTCGGGAGTGATCCCGCAATAGATCTGGCCCCGAGAGTGGACGTCGGCCACCTGAGCCGCCAGCGTTCGTACCAGCCGAATCACATCCAGGGCTGGCAGCTTCTCGCCAGCGTTCAGCAGCGATGCCAAAGTGAGCGCGATTTCGGCGGGGGAATTCGTCATTTCTGATGTTTCTGCTTCAGGGCCTGCAATTCGTCATCGATTTCGTCGCCGGCCGATTCTTGAGCATTGAGCGGATGGTCGTCAAACTGACTGTTGTTCCCACGCAATTCCGCCAGCGCATCGGCCTCGGCCTCGGCCCGTTCGACCTTTTCACGCAGGCGTTCAAATTTGGCAAACGCATCATCGGTCCCGCAGGCATCCAGTTGTGTGGCAGGTGTATTCATTTTCTTCTTGAAGTCCGCCGCGCGGTTGCGAGCTGACAGCGTGGACAGATTGCGTTTGGCTTCCGCCAGCTTGGCTTTCATCCCTTCGAGTTGATGCTTCAAGATCCGGGTGGCGTCCTGCGCCGCAGTCAACTGGTCCTGTAATGCGACGACGAGTTTTTGATGTTCCCCTTTGCGAGAGAGGGCCTTGCGAGCCAGGTTGTCGTCACCCGCCGTCACGGCCTGCTCGGCTTTTCGCTGCCATTCGCGGGCCTGGTTTTCATTATTTGCCAACTCTCGCGCCAGCAATTTGTCATTGGCCAGGACTTTGGCCGTCTCCTGAGTCGCGTCAGCGATCGACTGCTCCATTTCCCGAATGGCTTGTTTCAACATTTTTTCAGGGTCTTCGAAACCCTCCGTCATCTCGTTTAAGTTTGCACTGATGATATCACTGATACGTCGAAATAGTCCCATGACATGCCCTTCTCTTCGGATGAGTAAGATTTTCTCAATGTCGCACTGGCCATGGCGAGTGCCACGCCCGACTTGTTATCGCCAACTACCGGTATGTTTGGCTTTGTTATGCAAATACGGAACGGGCCCGCCTCTTCATGGTGATCTCAGTCGGCAACAGGAGCACGATCGCCACTCCACACAATAAGCCGAACATGTGGCCGAGATTGGTCCAGTTCCAGCCATTGCAGAACAGCCCCCACAGCTCCAGCAGCGGGACCAGAAACAATCCCCACCACACGCGTAGTTCGAAGCTGTCCCAGCGGATGAACCAGAACACCCAGTGTTTTGGGCGATGGAAGATGCCGATCAACAACGTGAACGGAAAGAGTGCGAAATAAAAGATCTCGATGATCGCCGAGGGCATCAACAAGATCGCGATGGCAATGACAGCAAAAATGGCCCCCGAGGCCCCGATCAGCAATCCTGGGCTGAACAGCCGGGCGAAGAGCCCGAGCGCGGTGGCAGCTCCTAGATAGGCCAGCAAGTACCAACCGTTTCCCAACCGCCGATTGACGGGTGTCCCGAAGACCAGCAAGGCCAACATGTTGCCGATGAGATGATACACGTTGGCATGGCCGAAGGCATAAGTGACAATGCTCAGCAATCCCGTCCCCGGCCCGACCACAGGTTGCCATCCCAGCCAGAAGACGAGGACATTGCACGCCACGAGGAGACCATTCACCACGGGAACTGCTTCAAACTCCCGACCGTCGCGCAATTTTACCGGAATTGGAACAAACATCAGATTCCCCCTTCGCGACGATTACCTGCGCCTGGGCCGCCACACGGCGGACCGACTTACGGATCCCGCCTAAATCATGTAGCAGCGTGCGAGTTCCGGTAAATTTCCGGAAACAATTTGTCGGATTGAGTGACCAAGATCACTGACGCGACCATTGGGGCCACGACATTAAGCCGGTGCGCAGAAGAACTTGGGGCGCAGAAGTGTCGATATCGCAAGTCATCTGAGTAGACGCGCGGAAATAGAAATCTAGGTGAGCCCGGCGGCGTAAGCCCCGGGATTCTTTCTTCCCACGAAG
>JAQGHS010000127.1 GCA_028291605.1 Planctomycetaceae bacterium
GGCTCGGCGGGAGCCTCGCCCTCCCACACGCTCTCCACATTCTGGCATTGATCAGTTTGCTCGGCAGCGGACTAAGTCTGCTTGCCGCGGGCGAACCAAGACAACTGACGCACGACGGCCGAGCCAAACAGGACCCAGTATTTGCGCCACAGGGCGATGCCGTTGACTTCGCTGTGTACGAGTCGCAAATTCAGATCTCACTGATGCGGGTGCGACTGGCCGACGGCGAACAGACACGCATCAACCCCAAGGCCAACACCAATGAATTTGAGTTGGCCTACTCGCGCAATGGCAGCCACATGTCCTTCGTTCAGAACCGGGGCAATCTCAATCTGAAGCTCGTAATTCGCGACCTGAAGACGGGCCAGGAGTCTGTTTTTGACGGGGGCGGCGGTTTCAGCGGCATGCACTCGCCGGCATTTCAGCCGGGCACTGACCGAGTCTTCATGAGCATCCCCGCCAAGGGGGGCCAGCAGTTGGCGTCAATCAACTTGCAGGCGCAAGACCGCCGCGAGGTAACGACGTGGTCGGGCATCACGAACTGGCCCACGTTCTCCCCGGACGGGCGCGAGGTTCTGTTCGCCTCCAGCAAAGATGGCGACTTCGAGATCTATCTCATGAATGTCGACGGATCCGACGTGCGGCGGCTTACCGAGTCACCCGGGCGCGATACGCGTCCGCAGTTCTCGCCCGATGGCAGTCAGATTTCCTTCGTCAGCGTGCGTGACGGGAATGTCGAAGTCTACGTCATGGATCGCTATGGCAATCGCATCCGTCGAGTGACCAATCATCCCGAACGCGATGACTATCCGAGCTGGCATCCCAATGGCCGCCAGTTGGTGTTAATGTCCGAGCGACTCGGTAAGACAGACCTCTATCTGGTCGATGTTCCGGAATGATAGTCGTTGATCGCTCCGCGATCGAAACGCCCTCGAAGTAGACGGGTCGAATTAGAATTCAAGTTGCAAGGTCATTTCCGCTCGCTACTGCGAGCGCGTTTCGATCGCGGAGCGATCAACGACTTTCATTCACGCCAGCACATGCCCCGGTGCCACTGGCGGTCGGCCCAAGTCTTGCAACTCAGCAATAGTCAGGGGATGCAACACACTGCAATGGACGCTGTATCGCCCATTGCCCGTGCTTCGCGAATGAATCACCGTGGCGGTCGTGTCCACATGGCAGTTGAGCTTTTGATTCGAGATCCGCAATAAGATCTCGGAGTCGTTGGCGATTTCCCGGTTCAGTTGGAGACACAGCCCCGTCTGGCTGATGTCGAGCAACTTGCCTGCGGTACCGCCGGCATCCAGCCACAGGTCGATTTCCTGCGGGGTCAATAGTTGGGTTTCTCGTCGCTCGACCAAAGTCACCGAGCACTCGCTGGCACGCCGCGGAAACCCACGCCGATCCAACTCGGGCAACGTCTCAGCGACCGCCGGCTCCTGATTTTGCAACGACAAGGCCTGCAGCAGCATCTCGGGCTGGCTGGCAGCTTGAGAATTCTGTGCGGCACTGGACTCGGTTCGCTCGTCCCAGTTCGACGACTCGCCGTCAACATCGTCAGTCGAGGTGTTCGTTTTCTGCAGCTTTTGCAGGGCCTCACCCACTGTATCCTGCAGGCAGCGAGTCCAATGGTTGGCCTGGTGACGCGGGTGCGCCTTGATCGGTGCGTGATCCGGATTCGCGAGAGTCAGCGGCTGCGGTGCTTCTGTAACTTCAACACCGGCAAGGAAATCCAACATTGTAAAGGCCCTGGTTTATGCTTCCGCGACCTCCCCTCGGCCTGAACATCAGGCACGAATAGATCGCTGGCGATGAAACATAGGTCACGGCTGTCACATGTCAAATCGTCGATGATGCATCGATGCCACATCGGGGGCAAGACTCACCCTAGTGTCACAATGTGATCGACATACAAGTTCGAAGCCCCAGCGAGTGCATTCCTGAATCATCATCGAGGAATGCACTCACTGGCGCTTCGAGCTTGTATTTGAGATAAGAGACCTCAGGGTCGAGTCTTCTGGCTGGCGATCCAGTCGTTGACGATCTCCTCCAGCACATCCAGTGGGACGGCCCCTTGATTGAGGATCGTGTCATGGAACTCCCGTACGTCGAACTTCGGTCCCAGTTCGTGTTCGGCCCGGGCTCGCAAAGCCGAGATCTTCAACTGCCCGATCTTGTAGGCCAGCGCCTGCCCGGGCCAGGCGATATAACGATCGACTTCATTCGTGATATCGTGTTCGGTCTTCGCCGTGTGCAATAGGAAATAGTCGATCGCCCGCTGTCGATCCCACTTGAGCTGGTGCATGCCCGTGTCGACCACCAGCCTGACCGCCCGCCACATCTCGTAGGTCAATTGCCCGAATTTCGAGTACGGATCGGTGTAAAGGCCCAGGTCTCCGCCGAGCCCCTCACTGTAGAGAGCCCAGCCCTCGACGTAGGACGTGAAATGAGTAAACCGGCGGAAAGTCGGCACACCCTGTAGCTCGGTGGCAATCGCAATTTGCAGATGGTGACCGGGCACGGCCTCATGAAGCGACAGGGCTTCCATCTCATACCGGGGCCGGACTTCCGGCTTGTAGAGATTCACAAAATAGGTTCCCGGGCGACTGCCGTCCGCCGCGGGAGGTCGGTAATAAGCTGTCGTCGTATCGGGGGCCATGTGGGCCGGTATGGCCTGAATGTCGTACGGCGTCTTGGGCAGATGGCGGAACAGTTTTCCCAACTGCGGATCGATCCGTTTGCAGACGGCCTGATACTCGGCGAACAGTTCGGCTTCGGTCGTGCAGTAGAATTTCTTCTCGGTCCGCAGGAAGGTCAGAAATTCCGCAAACGTCCCCTTGAAGCCCACTTGCTTGATGATGGCTTCCATTTCCCCGTGAATGCGGGCCACCTCTTTCAATCCAATCTCGTGGATTTCTTGCGGCGTCAGATTCGTGGTGGTGAATTGCTGAGCCCGGAAGGCATACAGCTTGTCGCCGTTGGGAACCTGCCACACACCAACCTTCGGATGGCAACCGGGAAGATACTCGGCATTGAAGAACGTCAGGAACTCCCGATACGCCGGAATCAGTTTGGAAGAGATTGTCTGCTTGGCCGCATCACGCAGCCGGGTCTGCTCGGCGGCGGGGATCGAGTCTGGAAATTTTCGGAACGGCTTGTAGTACAGACTCTGTTCGGGATCTTCCACGATCTGTTGTTTGATCTGAGCCGGCACGCGCTCCATGACGATCCGCGGCTGAATGATCTTAGATTTAATTCCCTCACGCATCAGTGCGATAGTCTGATTCATATACTGCGGAAACGAGGTCAACCGCGCGAGCCAGTCCTCGTAATCTTTGACCGTTTCAAAGTCGACGACTTCGGCCAGAGTGCTCTCATCTTGGATGCCATCACGCTGCGTCAACGGAACCAGGTACCAGCGAAATTGGGATTCCTCGATGTCGAGTTCCACCTGTTTGCGAAACAACTTGAGATTCAGCCGGTCGGCAGGATTCAGTTCCGCCGCACGAAATCCACTCAGTTCATGCAACACGTCGCGGGCGTGTTGCAGTCGACGGTCGATCGCGGCCTGACTGATATCAGGCCACAAATGGTTGTACCGCTTGTCCCCCAGATGAGTCGCATAGGTCGGGAACTCACGTAACTGATATTGCCACTCGCGATCCAGCACGGAATGCAACCGCTCGCCAGCACTGACCGCGCACGTGGAAACTCCCAATTCCTGACACAGGAAACTCAATTCATTGGTGATGTCATCGATCGTGTGGCTGACGGGACGAGCCCCCGTGTGCCCGAGTTTGGTGTCGTAACGCAGCAGAATTGGTCGCTCGGAACCAGTCGCCGATTGCAGCAGCGCAGCCATCTTGCGAGCATGCAGCGGATCAACGCGGGTATCGGCGTCACCCGTGATGAAGAGCGCCGCAGGGTACTTGGTGCCCGGCTTCACATTATGGTACGGCGAGTAGGCCTTCAGCACTTTGTACTGTTGAGGATCATCCGACGAACCATACTCGGGAATCCAGAACCGGGCGACCAGGAACTTGTGAAACCGCACCATGTCCAACAACGGATATCCGCAGACGATGGCTCGAAACAATTCCGGTCGCTGGGTCATCGCGGTCCCAACCAACAAGCCACCATTGCTGCGGCCATCAATCGCCAGCTTCAACGGCGACGTGTAATTCTCGCGGATCAGCCACTCGGCCGCGGCGTAAAAATCATCGAAGACATTCTGCTTGTGCTCGCGCATGCCGGCTTTGTGCCAGTCTTCGCCGAACTCACCGCCGCCCCGCAGATTGGCCACCGCATACACTCCCCCCAATTCACACCATTGCACGGCCTTGGCTGAGAACGACGGCGTCAGGCTGATATTGAAGCCGCCATAACCGTATAGAATTGTCGGGTTCTGGCCGTCTCGTAACAGATCCTTCTTATGAACCAGGAACATCGGGACCTTGGTTCCATCCTTCGACTTAAACCAGACCTGGCGGACTTCAAACTTGTCGCTGTCGACCGGGATCTCTGACTTCGCCCAGACGAACTGTTTTCCCGTGGTGGTCTCTTCACGATAGATCGTCGGTGGAATGTGGTACGTGCTGAACGAGAAAAAGGCCTCGGCCTGATCCCAGTCGCCGCCAATGCTGCTGACCGTACCCAGCGAGGGAAATTGAATCTCACGCAGATGCTTACCCTGCGGATCATAGACGGTCACGCGCGAACGCACTTGATCGAGAAGCTGCACATAAAGCTGACCGCCGACCAGCGAAAATCCTTCCAGGACCGCCTCGCTGGCGGGAACGATTTCCTTCCAGTTGTCGCGTTCTGGATGCTGCAAATCGACCCGCAAGATTCGTCCGTGCGGTGCTTTCCAGTTCGTCTGCAGGAACAAATCGTTACCGACCGCCCCCGCTTCGAAGCGGGCTTCCACATCATTGACCAACGGCCGGATGGGCGACTTGTCCTTCAGATTCTGATAATAGACATCAGTCTTAGACCCCGCCGAGCCATACCACACATGCAGTAACAAATACTGACCTTCGTGCGACAGGCTGGGGCTGATACCGACCAGCGGCTCGTAGCCTTCACCAAAAATCAGCTCGGGCTGGGCGTCCGCGGAGAACCCACGTCGATAGACCCGTGAGCCCTCTTTGCCGTGCACGGTATAGAAGAGCGTCTGCTTGTCGGGTGTCAGCGACATCCCGAAGTAGCGGGCTCGCGGCAGCGAGAACGGCAGTTCCTTGCGGGCTTCTACATCAAAAAAGTGAACTGCAATCTCATCTTCGCCGCCGACGCGGACTCCATAGACGACCAGTTGGCCGTCATGCGAAATGTCCATCAAGCTGTAGGTCGTGGTGTGTTCAGCGCTGGCATGATGGGGATCCAGGAGGACTTCATCGCGTCCTTCCAATCCAACTCGCAGACAGATGACCGGCAGATCCTGATGTGCCGCGCGCTTGGAAAAGAAGTAACGCTGGCCACGGACCGTGGGAATGCCGATCGAATCGACCTTCAACAACTCTTCTGCCCGCTTGGCCAATGCCTTGCGGCCCGGGAACTTGCCGAGCAAATCGGTGGTCCGCCGGTTCTGAGCCTCAATCCATTCGCGGGTCTCCGGAGCCTGTCCCTCTTCCAGCCAGCGGTAGGGATCGGCAATCTTTTCGCCGTGGAGTTCATCGACCACGTCGACGGTCTTCGTCTTGGGTGCGAGCGGGTCGGCCGCGTGAGCCACCAGGCGCTTGCTATCAATCATCGAGTTCCATCCCCAACTGACCAGACACGCCACCAGAGCAGCGCGGCAGATTTTCCTGTGAAACGGACTGCAAGGCATACGAAACCCGGCCATAAAACACTCCAGCATCAGATGCATGCTGTGATGGGTTGTGAATTCACCGCATTCGGGGTCAGCAGAGCGCGTCCCCGTGCAGCAGAGCCGGATTGTAACACGTTGTGAAACCAACCAGCCACACCTGACGCGAATCTTCACTCCTGCCAGCGACGCCGTGAAGGATTTATGTCAAAGTCTATGGCAACAATCCGATCCAGTTCGTGATTCGAGCCAATGGGAGGGCGAGGCTCCCGCCGAGCCGCATAGTCTGGCGAGGGCCGATATATGGTCTACTCACTCCCCTCTACTCTCTCGCCGCAGGCGTCCTGCCGAGGTGACTTCTTTGATCTCTTTGACTTCTTTGGCGTTAGCCGACACTTCTTCGTACGTAGGATGGCCGCCCCGGCCGTCTCTTTTTCGTGAGCGGCACGGCGCTAGCCGCCGGTTCTGCTTTGGCTCGTGAGCGGAATGGCGCTAGCCACCGGTTCTTCCTTGAGATGGAAAAGAAGAACCGGTGGCTAGCGCCATTCCGCTCACCAACAAAGGCCCCTTCACCGCGAGGCCCCGCCCAGCAGCCAATCGAGCTCAGTGAGTCTGCACAGACAGATGAGGAGGTGAGCCCGGCGGCGTAAGCCCCGGGATTCTTTTTCTAATCGAGAAATACCTGTGCGAACGAAGAATCCGCGGGCTTACGCCGCCGGGCTCACCTGCACAATGATTTCTGCG
>JAQGHS010000139.1 GCA_028291605.1 Planctomycetaceae bacterium
CTTGTGTGGCCCGAACTTGGTTGTGCGATCCCTGGCCCACGAGAATGACTTTGCAGGCCGCTCGTTTGGCGAGGCTGCGCGTGACTTCATCATCCCCGGCCAGCACCGCGAATCCTGACTTGGGCAGGGCTTCGAACAGTTCCCCCTTGCCTTGCAGAATACCGGCCATGCTGCCAAATGTTTCCAGGTGGCAGGGCGAGATGGCAGTAATGACGCCGATCTCTGGCTGGGCGATTTCGACCAGTTTGCGGATATCCCCAATCCGGCGCGCCCCCAGTTCCAGGACGGCAAATTCGTGATTGCGCGAGATCTGCAGCAGGGTTAGTGGCAAACCGATCTCATTGTTGAAATTCTTCTCGCTGCGGATGCCGTCGTAGCCGACGTTCAACGTCGAGTAGATCATCTCTCGCGTGGTTGTCTTACCCACGCTGCCGGTGACGCCGACGACCAGCGCGTCACGCTGCAGTCGGTACCAGCCTGCGAAATCAGCCAACGCCTGCAAAGTATGTTCGACTTCCACCAGCGGACCACGACTGTCGATTGGCTGGCCGCGGTTAACCACACAACAGGCTGCACCGCGTGCCTCGGCGTCGGCGACAAAATCATGACCGTCCTGGTTTTCGCCACACAAGGCCCAGAACACGCAGCCCTCAGTCACGGCGCGTGAGTCGGTCACGACATCCAGGAACATGTCATCCAAGTCGGGGATCCGGGCCGGATTTCCGCGAGTAGAGGCGACAAGTTGTGCTAAGGAAACGGATTCCATGATGCAATTTCAGGCCGGTGCCGAATGGCGATCGTTACGGGCAATTCGGGCACCGATGCGGACATTTCAGTGCTGGCAGTAAGTCAGAACGCGAGATGTCCTTGAGGAGGGATGGCGGATGTGCGATGGATCGGAAATCACAGATTGTTGTTAAGCGGGCTTCTATGAGGACGTGGTGTAAATGGATTGAGGTGGTCGAAATGCGGCAGTGGGAAATTCGATCGATGTCAGGTACTGGCGAACGACTTCGCGGTCATCGAAATGATGACGTTCGGTCCCGATGATTTGTTCGGTTTCATGTCCCTTACCGGCAATCAGCACACTGTCTCCGGGGCGAGCCAGATCCAGCGCTGTGTGAATGGCTGATTCTCGATCGGCGATGGCTGTCGGTTGCGGACGTCCGGCAACGGTGCCCGTCAGGCAATCGCGAATTATTTGTTCGGGATCTTCCGTGCGGGGATTGTCGCTGGTCAAGATGGCCACGTCGGCGTCACAGGCAGCCTGGGTGAGCAGCGGCCGTTTCAAACGATCACGATCGCCGCCTGCTCCATAGACAACGATGACTCGACCCGGAGTAACAGCACGCAGTCCGCGAATGCACCGCCGTAAGGCATCGTCGGTATGAGCGTAATCCACGAAGACGGAAAACAATTGACCGCATTCCACGGCCTCCATCCGCCCCGGGACAGCGCGGAGAGATCGCAAGCCGGCAGCAATTTGCTCGATGGTCAGCCCCAGGTGGCAGGCCGCGGCGCTCGCCGTCAAGCAGTTTGCGACGTTATGTTTCCCCAGCAACGGAGTCTGGACTTCGATCGTGCCCTGTGGCAGCCGCAATTCAAACAGCGTTCCGGCCAGAGACTGATCGATGATATTCGCCGTAATATCGGCCTCAGAATCGATGCCAAATGTGAGTCGGGAATGATTCTTCAACAGCTCAGGCAAAGGCCAGCTATCAGGATCGTCGGCATTCAGGATCACGCAGCCGCCCGGCTTCACGTGCTCGACGATTCGCCACTTGCTGCGCCGGTAGGCGTCGTAGTTGTGGTGATAATCAAAATGGTCCTGGGTGATATTCGTAATGGCCGCGACATCGAACTGAGTTCCCGCGACGCGATCCTGGTCGAGGGCATGGCTGGAGACCTCCATTGCCACGTGCGTCGTCCGCTGATGGACCATCCGGCCCAGCCAGTTTGAGATCGTGGCGGCATCAGGCGTAGTCAGGGTGGAACGTTCACCGTGCAAGCCATCGTGATACTCGATCGTTCCCAGCAATCCGGTTTGCAAGCCCGCGTTCTGCAGTATGGACCGGCAGAGCCAGGTCGTGGTGGTCTTGCCGTTGGTACCGGTGATTCCCAGCGTTTTCAGGCCCCGTGAGGGAGTCCGCCACAGTTGCGAACACAGTTGGGCAAACGCGCGGCGAGGATCAGACACAACGCACTGCGGGACAGTGATTTCAGGCAAAGGACGCGACACCAGCAGCGAAGTGGCTCCGCGGGCGACGGCATCGGCAGCAAAGTCGTGCCCATCGACATGCGTGCCTGGAATGGCCGCAAACAGCATTCCCGGCTGGCACTCGCGGCTATTGGCAGTCGCACCGGTGACGCGAATGTTTGCACATCCCACGAAGCTGGCCACAGGAAACACTTGACGCAATTGCACCGGCACCTGAGCAGGCGTCGTTCCGCCATATCGTGATGTCGGTCCATGCAGCATGGCACACTACCCCTGGGGAGTCTGTTCCAGCGTGGAATTCGGGATGGAAGTAGGAAATTTTTCAAGAATCGCAGCAGGCCAGAACAGGCCCGTGGATCAGGTAGGTATTTTTATTGCAAGTGTTTTTGTCGAGGAAAATCGCTGTGAAGCGGCGGGGATTCTCGCGATTTGGCCGGTTGGGTCAACCCGAGTTTTGCTCGATTGGAAATTGTCTCAGAGACCCTGACCAAACCTCTTGTCGCACGAGACCTCATTTCTGATTCTTGTCATTTGTGTGATTCGTGGTTTTATTGCTTAGGATCTTCTTAACCACGAATCAAACGAAATACACGAATTAAGACCTGACGCCAACTCATCTGTAATTTCTCACACGATTGATTGATTTGCGATGGTTTTATAAGAGATTCTTAAATGATTTCAGGCACGCCCGATCTTTGAACTTGCCTCGCGTACCATTTGACGCACTTGCGCCCGCGGCGTTAGCATCTCATGCAGGAGTTCGTCTCGCGAGCGCGTGCCACGAGATTTTCTGACCATACTCATCGATTTTCGGAAGAAGTAAGTTCATGTCGGGCTTTCCGCGCCGGGCGCTTGTCAGCGTCAGTGATAAAACGGGTCTAGTACCGTTCGTCAAACGCTTGGTCGAATTGAAATTTGAGATTGTCTCGACGGGAGGCACCAAGCGGCACCTCGCCGACAACGGCATTCCCGTGCTGGATGTCGCCGACTACACCGGCTTTCCGGAAATCATGGATGGCCGAGTCAAGACGCTCCATCCGAAGGTCCACGGCGGTCTGCTGGGCCGTCCCGACCTGCCCGAAGATGCGGCTGCGATCCAGGTTCATGGGATCATTCCCTTCGAACTGGTCGTGGTCAACCTTTATCCGTTTCAACAAACGGTCGCCAAGCCTGGAGTGACCCTGGCCGAGGCCATCGAGAATATTGATATCGGCGGTCCGAGCATGATTCGCTCGGCGTCGAAGAACCATGCGTACGTCGGGGTGATCACGCATCACAGCCAGTTTGCGCAGGTCCTCGCCGAACTGGACGCCGGCAAGCTGACGTTGGAATTCCGCCGCAAGCTGGCCGGTGCCGCGTTCGAAATGACCGCTCAGTACGACCGTGCCATTGCCGACTACTTCGACAAGATCAACACTCCCGCCGAGACTGTCACCGCGCCGCGTCTGCCGCCGGAGTTTTCCATCCGGCTGCAGCGCAAGCAGGAGCTGCGTTACGGCGAAAACCCGCACCAATCAGCGGCCTTCTACGTCGAATCACCTGCGCCGGTTGCGACCCTGGCGGCGTCAGAACAACTGCACGGCAAAGAGCTGTCCTACAACAATCTGCTCGATTTGGATTCGGCGTTATCGCTGGTCCGGGAATTCTCCGACCCGGCAGCCGTGGTGTTGAAGCACAACAATCCATGCGGTGCCGCAGTCGCCTCCAATCTGGCGGAAGCGTTCCGCAATGCTTACGCTGGCGATCCCGTGAGCGCGTTTGGTTCGATACTTGGTTTCAACCGTGAAGTCGATGCGGCCACTGCCGAAGAGCTCTGCATGCCGGACCGATTCGTCGAGGCAATCATTGCACCTAGTTACTCGGCTGAGGCCTTCCAGATTCTGACGACGAAGCCCAAATGGAAGGCCAACGTACGGTTGCTGCATTGTCCCACGCTGACATCCTCGCGCGGTGTCGAATTCGATTATCGTCGCGTCACAGGTGGCCTATTGGTTCAGGAACGGGACGAAGTGCCCTCGATTGAAAGTGAGTGGAAGGTCGTTTCGCAGCGGCAACCGACCGCCGCCGAGTGGATCGATCTCAAGTTCGGCTGGCGCGTGAGCAAGCATGTGAAGTCCAACGCAATTGTGTTTGTGAAGGGTGGTATGGTCGTGGGCGTCGGAGCGGGGCAGATGAGCCGTCTCGATTCGTGCCACATGGCCGCCTACAAAGCGGGCGATCGGAGTCGTGGCGGTTGCGTTGCTTCGGATGCGTTCTTCCCGTTCCGCGATGGAATCGATGAATCGGCCAAGGCCGGTATCACAGCGGCAATTGAGCCGGGTGGATCAAAGCGAGACGATGAAGTGATCGCAGCCTGTAACGAACATGGGATCGCACTGGTGTTTACCGGGCGCCGGCATTTCCGGCATTAACACCATCGTAGGATAGGCATCCTGCCTGTCAATCGCGAAGCGACAAAACGGTGAACCAAGAATCTCCGGCAATCAATGTGGCGCTCACAAGATGAAGGGACTTCGGGTTTGTCACTTGGGTGACAAATGACAGGCAGGATGCCTATCCCACGCTTCGTCTACTCGCCGTCATTCGAAATCATCGTCCGCTCAAACGCCTTAGGGGCAACCGTGGTATTGCCGCTGGCTGCGAGGGTACTTCCCGATGAATTCCCTGGATTGCCAACGCCGCGTTCGTGTCGGCCCCACCAGGCGTCCGCATCGTCTAACGACCAATCGTTCGCGGTCGGACAACGCAGTAGCAAGTGAGCCAGATCGCGGGCAGTCGCCGGACGCTTGGATCGAGATTTTTCCAGGCAGGATAAGAGGGCGGTTTCCAATTCGGGTGAGACGATCTTGCCGAGCCGCGTCGAGGGCGGAACCGGGATCGCATCAATGTGTTGCTGGCAGAGTTCCATCAGGCCTGTCGCGGCAAACACCGGCTGGCCAGTCAGCAGGAAGTAGCCGACCGCCCCCACGGCATACAAGTCGCTGCGGGAATCGACCGAGTTCGGTGACTGAATGGCTTCCGGTGCCATATACAACGGAGTGCCCGTCAACGAATTTGAGGAGGTCATGTTCGCCTGTTTGGCCTCGTCAACCGCTTTCACTAGTCCAAAGTCGAGGACCTTAAGAACATCCGATTCGCAGCCTCGCCGATTGAGCATCAGGTTGGCCGGCTTGATGTCGCGATGCACAAGGCCGAGCGAATGAGCTTCGAACAGTGAACCGCAAAGCTGCAGCAGAATTCGGATCACGCGGCCTTCGGACTGGGGGCCGTATTGCTCGACCATCGATTGCAGATTGATGCCGTCGAGGTACTCCATGGCATAGTAGAACACGCCCTCCGGAGTGCGCCCGTAATCAAAAATGGCGACCGTATTGGGGTGGTTCAATTGGCAGGTGATCTGGACTTCACGCTCGAAGCGTTGAATCGAGGAATCATTGACCTTATCCACATCCAACAGCTTGATGGCCGTAGGACGGCGCAGCATCGCGTGGTGTCCGAGATAGACCACCCCCATCGCACCCGCACCCAGCTTTCTTTCAAGCTTGTATTGCCCCAGTTGTCGCGCTTCGATCGAGGCTTTTTGCGCTTCGCGCCGCAATCGAGCCACGACAATGGTAAAGATGAAGATCGCGACCGCGCTAATGCCCAATAAGGCATAGAGTGCCCAGAACGTCCATTGCAGAATCGTCAACGGGCGATACGCTTCTGAGAAATCCAGTTCCGTGGTAATACCCATTTCGTACTTGGGTAGCCATTGCCACGCACCGACGACTTCAATGCCGCGATAGTCACGGTATCCCGCAACATTCACCCCTGGAGTGCCGGTCAACGCGGCTGTCAGCGTCTGCGTGGGCGGCAATTCAGAGCGACGTTGTTTGGGGCGATAGCCATCCTGCAGGTTTCCGCCTGGATCTTTGAGTTGCACCTTCAAAATCGATTGCGCATTCTTTTCATCCGGCAATACTCCCAACAGGATCAGTTGGTCGTCGAAGCGGCTGTTCGAGACCATCCATCCGGCTTTGTCGAAGGCGTAAGTTTCACCCGATTCGCCGATCTGGCCCAGTTGCAAAATCCGGGTCATCTCAAGTTCAGGGCGAATTCGCAGCGCGAGTGTTCCCACCACTTCGAAGCTGGAATCGCGCACCGGAGCGCAGACAAACATCGTGGGCACACCTGTGCGAACCCGTCCAAACTCGTCTTTCATCGGGACGACGCTGGGAAAAGGAGGACACGCAGAAACCTCGCCTTGTAACGCGCGAGTGATGAACGCGTCATACTCGGGAATCTCTTTGCCGATCAAATCATCGTTGCTGGCCGAGATGATGCGCTTCGTTTTGTCCGTTACCAGATAGCCGACATAGTCGTGCGACGACATGACGGGACCGAGTTGCTTGCGGAGTTGCTGCTGGAGTTCATGAAGCGGCTTGGTGGTGGCGACCGGTGGGGTTTCTCGCGTGGCCAGTAGTTCGTAGACCGACTCGCGGACCGGCACGCTATTAGCCGCTGAAGTCGCATTCGACATTTGCGTGTGGAACCAGTTGTCCAACATCGCGATTTCCACCGAGAGCAGTGTTTGAAGCTGCGATTTCAGATTGGCTTTCATCGTCGTTTCAATGGCATTGCGCACTCCAAATGCCAGGACCGACAACAGAACGGTGGCGATCACCGGCCAGATCCAGATCTGCTTCTTGAGAAACACTCCGGTACGGCTCATCGTCCGTGAGATGCTCTTAGAGGCCCAAGTCATATGGGCCATGGGATCACCGTCTTTGGAGCGGGAGCGAGACAATCCCAGGTATTTCAGCAGATTCATCGCGAATCAATCCTTGTAGCCCGACTCTCTAAGTCGGGAGCATCTTCAAGCGCCAACGGATTTTCCGCTTTGGCACGCTGGCTATGGCACTTCCAACATAGGTTCAGGATTGAGCGATCTGTGAGGAAATTGCGGGGATGTGGCATTTCATGAACAGAGCAGGCGAAGATTGGGTGGTTTATAGCGCCCGTGCGGAATCTGCCGTCCCGTAGGATAGGCATTCTGCCTGTCCGTCCAACAACAAGGACGGACAGGCAGAATGCCTATCCTACGAAAAAAGCCCGGCTTCTTGCAGAAGCCGGGCTCAATTCAATCACCAAAGTCTCACAGATCAATCGATACTAGGCATCGACACCTGGGCGGCCAGAGCCTTCCGGATGCGTTCCTGGCAATCGATCAAGTGGGCTTTGGAGTAGTCGTCCAGCTTGAGTTCTGCATTACCCAAAGCGGCCGTGATCTGAGCTTCCAATTCCTTCAGATGGAATCGCGACAGAGTACGGGTCTCTTCAGGAACTCCGGCGAACGGCGAATTCACGTAGAAGGCGAATTCCTTCAACATGATCCGTTGCAGGTTACGACGGTAGCTGCCAATCAACGGTTTGCGAACGGTGTATTCTCCCTTAACTGGAGCTTTCCATTCGGTGTAAACGCCGTCCACAATGAGTCGCATGTGCTCGGCCAAGGTGTAGACATCCGCTTCGGGCGGCGCCTTAAGTTCACTGTCGTACAGACGGGTTAATGTCGAGACATTGACCAGTTGCCCCAGGATCCGGCTCTGCATTTTGAGAATGGTATCGTGGATCGGGTAGTCAAGCCGTCGCGGTTCATTGATACCCCAGTGACTCCAACGCGTGGCTGCGAGGAAATTCAGGATATCGGGCGGAATGGCCGGCGGATTGAAGGCCGTTTCAGTCAACAACTTCATTGCAGCTCGTTGCTTCTCGGGCTCAACCAGGCGGAACGGAGCGCGAGCATTCGGATCACCCTTGTGGTCACGGGCAACGTAAATACCACCGGGCAGACGTGCGGCAAACAATGCCGTGCGCCAGTATTCGCTGAGCAACATGCCGAACGCCTGGCGGGCTCGCTGATAGCCTTGACCATCTTGAACCGAACGCTTGACGAGTTCGGGCATCAATTCTTGCGCGAGCGCCATCTGACGTCGGGCAAATTCGTTGGCGTCATTGCCCAGATCAAACCGATTGGCCAGAGGATCAGAATCGACCGTGCCACGAGTGTCTTCATCCGTGCCGTAATCAAGGCCGGGCTCCGAAGCCCGTGACGCGATCTTCAGGAGTTCCTTGTCTTCGTCGCCCAAGTTCTTATAGCCATATTCAATCGCCCAATGGTCATAGGGTCCGATGGTCGGCGTGTAATACGCACCTTGCGGCACTCCCTTGGCGGCGATGTTTGTCGGGCTGTAATCCATGACGCTGGCCACGGTCGGTTCGCCAGCCTTGGCCGGATCCGAGATTTCGGCGAGCGACTTCCATGTACTGGCTTTGAAATTGTGACGCAGGCCCAGCGTGTGGCCGACTTCATGCATCACGACTTCCTTCAAGGCTTGCTTGATGAAGGCTTCGGGCAGTTTACCAGTCGCATCGGACTCGCCGCGGGCATAGAGCAGTGCGCCGGCGAAGGCCATTTGCTGCTTCATCCCAGTACACAACGAACATTCCGCACCCGGCAGATGGAAGTGCGGGGGTGTCTCTTTGCCAGGCTTGGCGAGTTGGCTGACCTCATGTTGGTGTCGCAAATGCGACAACTCGGTCCCTTCGCCACCCATCAGGGCCATCATTTGCGGAGGTTGCCCCAGGGTTTCCCATTCGGTCGACCAGTGCTGCATGAAGCCCGCATCGAAAATGATGTCGGCGTCCAGGATCTGACCAGTCAGGGGATTCACGCGGGATGGGCCCATCGCGAATCCGGCATCCGCTGTGATCCAGCGGAAGAAGTTGTAACGGACGTCTTCGGGATCGTGATCGGTGTCATCGTCAGCCTGATCATGGACGACGATGGCATTGTCATAACCGAGCTTCTCAAAGGCCTTGTTCCATTCCAAGATGCCCGACCGGACGATCGGCCGCAGATGGACGGGGACGGTCTTCTCGATGTAGAACTCAATGCGTTTTTCGGGAGGCGACAGTGACGCAGTCGCATCCTTCTTCCGGAGATCCCAACGATTGATGTAACGTACGAACTGCTGATCGTCCTGCTTGTCCGAGAAATCCTTCATGACGGTCAGGAAGTAACCCACGCGGTCATCAGCCTTGCGGGGACGATAGGCGTTCGAGGGGAGTTCGCTGATGCTGTAGTGGATGTTGACTTGTACGCCGCGTGAATCAGCGACCGTTTCGATCGGCATGCCGCCCGAATAGACCGCGGAGACTTCCAACTCGACATTGTGCTCGAAGGCCTTGGCCTTGGCCCAGGTCGAGCGATCCGAAGCGAAGAAGAAGCCCGGGCCGATGGCCTGGCCCACGTGTTGATCGTCACTGAAGAAGATCCGGGTCAGATCGACCAGCGAACCGCCGGTCGGCGTGGGCGACAGGATCGGCAATGCATAGAGCACGCTGTCACTGTAGGCCAAGCTGACTGCGGTCCCTTCCGGAGTCCCGGGAGTCGCCTTGAAGCGCACATTGCGCTGCACGACGAGGATCTTGTCACCCGACTTCCGGAACTGCCAGAGCACATCATCGCCACCGCCACCCCACGTCATCCCGCCCAGCACCATGTTGTGGCTGATGCCCTTGGCGATCGAGACCAGGATGAGGTAGTTCTTGTTGAGGTTCCCGGGCTGAATATCAGCCATCAGGTTCTGTTCTTTCAGGTACATGTTCCACATGCCCTGCACGGGCCGGGCGCCTTCGGTCATCATCTCAAATTTGGATTTTTGAGGTGCCGTAGGCGTGGTCGTCGTCTGAGCATCAGCCGTGCTCTGACCGAGCACCCCGCTCAAGAAAATCGTCAGCAGTAGCGCAGCGCAGTTCTGAGGCATTGAGTTCTCCAAAAGCGTTAGCCCGCAGTCGCCGCTAAGATCTGCACAGTCGTTAAGACTGTCAGAATCGCTCGTTGGCAACGGTCATTGTTCCGCAAAATCGGCAAAAACATCACACTTCACGTAGAGTGTGCAATACCTGTAGTTTACATCACTTTTGCTTGAAGTGTCGAGTTTTGGCAACAAAAATTGCCAAGGGCTCGCGAAACGCCCCAAAAGGGCGGCGAGCTTAAGTGTGCTGGAGACGCACACCCCTTGTCAGAGATTGAACGATGTGAGCGGAAGAAGTGGAAACTGATGGAGCCGATTTGGGCCTGTTGTGATTGGTCACCGCAGGCGGATTGACATACGAGGTCGGGCAGATATTTAGTGACTCCCGACGATCTCTCGAGCTCGCTCCGCATCAATCGCCTTCACATACACCTTCACTTCGAGAGCGCCTGCGAATCCACCTTGATTTGCACCCGAGACTGTGGACTCGATCTCATCTTCTTCCAGCCGATTGCGGACGACTTCAGCTTCGGTTTCCATCGTTGTCGAGTAGATTTCGACCAAGTCATTGGGATCCATACGAGATTCTCCTGGTGGCCGTGCATTCGGGTTATCGTAAGCATTCGATTGTTATTCAGCGGTTGAGCCTTAGAGCAGAGCAAACCGTATTCCTCATTCCAGGACGTGCGGATTGATGAGGTGGCGGGGCACTTGCTCGATGCAGTTCCTGATTGGAACCAGAGTCCAGAACTTGCGACTCAAGTCTTCTCCTGCAAATCAGTTCCGACGTGCGGCATGGCGGGCAAGCGTGCTGCCGTGACGTACATTCCAGAACATTTCGTGGAGAGAGCTTGCGCTAGAACCGGGTCGCGAATTGACCTAGTGGACCAATTCTAATACTGAACCGCCCACTGATGTGGTCTCACAACGCGCACCTGTGCGATTGGCACGCACAGGTCACAGCGATCGTCGGCCACGATTTGAAATACGAAGAAATGCGCTGTTCGGGATCATCGAAAAAGAGTGACGTTTTTCAATGATCATCTTGTCCTACTTGCTGGTCATGACCTGCAAGATCGCCTGACAGAAGGCTGGCAGGTCATCCGGCTTACGACTGGAGACGAAGTGGCGATCGACAACGACTGCGGCGTCTTCCCAGAGTGCGCCGGCGTTGATCAAGTCGTCCTTAATTCCGGGAGATCCGGTGACTCGTACACCCTTGTAGACCTTGGCCGAGATCGGGATCCAGCCACCGTGACAAATGGCGGCCACTAGTTTGCCAGCCTGGGCGAATTCTGAGACGAGCGACAGCACTTTGGGGTCACGTCGCAGCTTGTCAGGCATGAAACCACCGGGGACGACCAGCCCGTCAAATTTGGCCGATTGCATGTCGGCGATGCGAGCATCTGACTTGCACGGGTAGCTGTGCTTGCCTTTGTAGGTCTGATTGGCCTCGGGACCGGCGACGACGACTTCGGCCCCCGCTTCGATCAATCGCAGCTTGGGATACCAGAGTTCCAGGTCTTCGTAGATGTCCTCGACGAACATCAACACGCGTTGACCGGCCAGGGGTTGTGAGTCTGACATCGTGAGGCTCCTGTCGAACCGTAGGATAGGCATCCTGCCTGTCCGTCCAACACAAATAATCGGACAGGCAGGATGCCTATCCTACGAAAGAACCAGACGCTAGCGCGTGCCGGATGATTTGGTGGGCGACAGCTATCGCGACACGATCGGCAATTCCATCGTGAACGGCGAAGGCATCACCGGATGCGGGGCCTCTTCTTCGGCGAGGACCGTATCAACCAGGAAATAGAGCAATTGGCGGAGTGCTTCCGGCTGCACTTCGTCGGCGAGTGCCTCGGCCCGGGCTCGCGATTTCTCAACCAGCGTCTCGGCTTTCTTGAAGACTCCGCACGCGTCGTAGATTCGTCGGAGGCGTCGCAGCCGGATCGCGGCGGGTTCGGCGGTATTGGTCAGAATGTCGTGCAGTTCGCCCCGTTCGGATTCATTCGCGGCTTCAAACGCCAAGGCTAGCAGCAGGGTGGGACGCATCGACAAAGCGTCTTGACCGGCGATCATCTTGTTGTTGTCATCGCCGTTCCAGTCATGCAGATCATTGAGGATCTGGAATCCGACTCCCAATTGGCGGCAGAACTGCGGCACCATTTCTTCGTAGGCCGCCACAGGACCTGCCATGCGAAGTCCAGCGTACAAGGCGGCTTCGAACGCCGGTGATGTTTTCAAGGCGTAGATCTGCAG